>JAFMSC010000085.1:5585-11790 GCA_017353825.1 Hyphomicrobiaceae bacterium
TGCAGGCCTCTTCTTGCCTGCCTCAGGCCGGACGCGGAGGGGGCGCGTGATGGGTGATGACCGGCACGAGCAGCATCTGGCAGAGGCGGACCTACTCATCGCCAGGAGCATGGACGTCGTCGCCAAGCAACGGGCTCTGGTTGAGAGGTTAGAAAAGGAGGGCGCCGATGTGTCTGAAGCGCGGAAGCTTCTGCGCGTGTTCGAGGCGACGCTCAATCTGATGCTGGCGCACCGTGACCTGATCTTGCGCGCCCGCCGGTAGGCGCTTGGGAGACGCCAGGGCGGGGGTCGAATGGCTCAACGCGGCCCTGGCGGCCGGGCAGCGGCTCCTCATCCCAGCCCACGGCGTGCCGTTCCACGGCAAACGAATAATCCCTCTCGCACGCCGAATTGTGCGCGCCTACCACAACGTAGCAGCGTTTGCCACATCTCGCTTTCCACCTGTCGCCTTATCGCACCCGGCGCCTTGAGAACGTCACGCGGCGCCGGCAAGAGGGAAGCCCGGCTGACAGGGAGGTGAACATGTTAAGGTCGATACCGAGATGGCTTAAAGTGTTGATCCTGGGCCTTATATTGAGCGCAGGCGCGTTGTTTGCTAAGGAATTCGTCGCGTTCGCTCGCACGAGCGCACCGCTATCGAGGGCATACACCAGCTGGTATGGTCTGCTGTTTCGCGGCACACAGGCCCTCACCTACATGGCGATTGGTGCAGCCATGGTGCTCGTGGCCGACCGACTGGTTGGGTCGAATTTTAGCCGGCAACGATCCGCGCCTGGTACGAACCGGCAACGACCCTCTTTTGAGGAGCGGCTCCACCGTTGAGCTACCCGGCCGAGCGGCGGCCTCAGGAGACCGTGGGAACGATCCGCGGCAGCCTTGCCTGGGCCACCTCGTTCGCACGCAAACCGTGGCCTTTGAGACCGCCTCGGCGTGATGCAGCGGCTTGCAGCCGAAAGCGCTGGCAAGCTCCCGAGCCGCACCTCGCTCGTTCGTGGAGATCGCCCGCACGCGTGCCGATGCCGAGCGGCTCTCGGATCACTTCGGCAGCTGCGGCCGGCAGGTCATTGAGCGGCCACTCGTCACCGCCTGGGTAACGGTCTTGTGGCGATCGATGGCCCGCTACCTGTGCGGGGGCCGCTCCACGAAACAGGCTGCAGCGCCTCCAAGACCAGACCGGACCGCCGCCCTCAAACAGTACCCTCAGCTGCTCGCGGTCCTCCGACGGTCCTGAACCTCCTCGCCATCGCCACCGACCTCGGGCTTGGAGGGCGTACTGCAGGAACGCTGTGACGCCCCTATCGATCGGGCCAGCGGCCGGAGTGGATCAAGGTCAGGAGTGGATCAAGGTCAAGAGTGGATCAAGGTCAAGGGCCGAGCGGCGCCTGGCCAACGGGGGATGGTGGGCGGTCGTTGAGCGACCCAGCAGGTAGCATGCCCACGCATCGCTTTCGTGATCCGCCCCGAGATCCCCCCGCCGGCCGCCCCGTAGCCGCGGGCCAAGAGAGATTTGGTCGCGATTACCCTATTGCGCGCTGGGCGGGGTGGGCAAGCGTGCTGAGGGGCAGAGCCAAGCCTCTGGCCGCGGAGGAAGCTTCCATCTGAAGAAGCGAAATGGCTCAATGCTTGCGCTCGCTCCAGCGTTGGTTCTGGCCGACAACCCGCCTCGCACATTGAGGGCCGGCCCCGCGCTTCAGGCGCAGACCATGATCATCAAGGCTGTGGCGAAGGAGGCACGGTGCGCCGATCGGTGTCACAGCCGGTGTCGGAGCAGAGAGACTCCAGCAAAGTGTGAACAGATCTGCTTGCCAAGCGGTGCTAGAGCCCATCAGAGCAAATCGGCCACGTCGAGGGCCGCATTGGCGGGAGTTCGCGGGCGCCGGCCGACCGCAAGCGCATTTATGGGGTCGGCCGACAGCTCAAATGCGGTAACGATCGGAGAGGTTCACATGCGCACCCTCATGGCTATCGGCATCGCCATCGTCCTGGGCGGAGTGATGGTCGCGAACGCGACGGCACAAACCGATCGCAAACGCTCGATGAAGCCGCAGCAGCCGGTCTATGCACAGCCACGCACCAATGCAAAGGAACGGGCGCTGAGCAAGCCGGTGCAGTGCGAACACGCTCGCCACGAGGACCCGACCGGGGCTTTCGCCGATTATCCGTGCTGGGCGGGCGAGGCGTTTGCGCGGGGCCTTGTCGGCAACCACGATTGAGCGATCGAGCGCACCCTCCAAGATGCGAGCCCCGCGATCCTCGGCGTCGGAGAAGGTGCGGCCCGAGCGAGACCTTAGCTTGCGCACTTGGGCTCGACCGGGCGGCTGGGAGGAGCTCGACCTTGAAGGGGGCACGTTTGGCGTATTTGCGTCACGGCTTGCTGTCGATGCCTCGTCTTGGGCGTTCCACTCCTGGGCTGGCCATTGGCGGCTACGGCTTCTCTGCCGGGGCCCTGCACAACGGCTTGTGTGCGGTTCCAGGCCGCTTAGACCGAAGTTCCTGAGATTATTCGCATCAAGACATTGAATAGGTGAGTCCGATCAACAGATTACCTCATTTTCTCAACGCGTCGTTAGGCAGAGACTGGGTACAGAAAAGACTTTGCAAATCAATCGACTATCGTCTTGCGAGTCATGGGTACAAGAATCTACATCCAGAAGTTGAACATCGCTGATTTTCTGAATGAGCTGAGTCACTTGGGCGCTGAGGTTGTCTCAGGTGCCGGGGAACTTCGGCTTAGAGCCTGAACGTTGGGCGGGCAGCGATGCTCGCCCCATTGATGCTCGCCCAATTCAAGGGGGCTCTACCCTCGCCGCCCGAATTTTCTCCGACCCAAGCTGCGCGGGCTTACGCCCCGATCGCGGGTAAGCGCAGGCCGTGCGCGCCCCAGGCGCGGAGCACGTAGATGGGTACGCCAAGGGTCAGGATGGCGAGCACCGCAAATAGCGGGGGCACCCCCACGCCGGCCGCCTGCAGGGCGGCAACCAAGGCGCCGGCGGCGACCATGTAGGCGGCGTTCATGACGTTGACGGCGGCGATGACACGCGCGCGGGCCTCGGGCGGCGACCAGGCCTGCACCGCGGCAAAAGCGGGCACGATGTAGAGGCCGCCGCCGATGGCGAGGCCGCACAGCGCGGCCAGCAGGGCGAGGCCGTTGAGTGTTCCGAGCAGCAGCTTGGGTGTCACCGGCTCTGCGCCCGGTACGACCAGGCCTGCCAGGACGGCGATGGCGAGCGCGCAGAGGCCCATCAGGGCGGCGCCCAGGGGCACCAGGGAGAGGTTCGGCGTGCCGTGGCTTGCGCGCGCGGCGAGCACCGAGCCCGCGGCGATGCCGACGACGAAGGTGGTGAGGCACAGCGTCACCACGTCCTCGTTGCCGCCAAGGCGGTCCTTGACCAGTGCCGGCACCAGCGCCAGCGCCACCGAGCCGACCAGCCAGAACCACGAGACGATATGGCCTCCACTCCACAGGCGGGCATCGCCTTTCAGCTCGCGCAGCAGCGCAACGGTGGAGGTCCACGGGTTGGCTGTTATGGCGAGGCCGGGCGCCGCGGAGCCGACGACGGGGATGGCGCGGGCGAAGCCCCACGAGACCACGGCGAGCACGAGAATGACGCCAACGACGAGCTCCGGGGTACCGGCGCTTTTCACGGCAACGCCGCCGGCGATGGTGCCGGCGAGAATTGCCAGGAAGGTCGCGCCTTCGACCAGGGCGTTGCCGGCGGGCAGTTCGGCCGTCTTGAGCTTCTCCGGTAGGATGCCGTACTTGACCGGACCAAACAGGGCGGCGACGATTCCGAACAAGGCGAGCGACACGAACAGGATCACCACCGAGTGCAGGAAGAAGCCCGCGGCCGCAAGGCCCGCGATCGGGATCTCGGCGAGCTTGACGGAAGCGGCCATGGCGGCCTTGTCATAGCGGTCGGCCAGCTCTCCCCCCAGGGCCGAGAGGATGAAGAAGGGAGCGATGAAGACGACGCCGGCGAGCGGCACCAGAACCCGGTCCCACACGCCGACGCTCGACCCCGCGCCGCCGAGGCCGAACAGGATCAGCATGATCAGGGCGTTCTTCAGGAAGTTGTCGTTGAGGGCGGAGCAGAGCTGGCACCAGAACAGCGGCGCGAAGCGCCGCGACGACATCAAGTCTTTGAACATGCGGCCTCCCCGTGAAACCTGCCATGCATAAAGGCCTGCCTTGCCTGGCAAAGGCTCTACGGCGCCGGGCGCTCGGTGTTGACAGGTCCTGTTCGCTATCCTTCCCTGCCATCATGGCGAAGCCGTGAGCGGACGCAACTGCCCGCCCGCAACGGCTTTCCGAACTATGCTACCGACAACGGGCGATCACCGGGAGGGCGCGTCAGCGCCTATTGTTGTCCCCCCACCTCTGTCGCATGCACGCGCGAACTCCTATATGCTTGGCACAAAGCATGGAGCCCGTGATGCCCAAAGGCGCGGGCGGCCCAAGCGGTGCAAAGGCCCAAAAGCCCAAAGCGCAAAAGCCCAATGGCCAAAGCCCAAGAGCCCAAGAGCCCAAGAGCCCAAGAGCAATAAGAAGACGCAGGGGCCCTATACGAAGAGCAGGTTGAAATTCCAATTGGGACACCCTTGCAGTCCGATGCAGCTTGACCGCCAAGGCCCGACGGCGATCCGCCTCAACGGCGAGCAATTCGAGACTGAGGCCCGCACGCTCGCGGAGCTGGTGGCCAGCCGGGGCTTGGCCGAGACGGCCGTGGCAACCGCCGTCAACGGCGCCTTCGTGCCCAGGGAGGCGCGGGTCGCAACGCTGCTCACCAGCGGCGACAAGGTCGAGATCGTGGCACCGCGCCAGGGCGGCTGATACACTGTTGCTTATGGGTCCCATGACGGCAGATGGTTCAAAGGCGACCAGTTCGTCGGCGGATGCACCTGAAGTTGTCCCGCCGGGTCCGCCTGCAGCTCTGCCGGCGGCGGCGGCGGTCGCTCCCTTCAGCCCCTACGGCGTCGAGGTCGCCTCGCGCCTGCTGCTCGGTACGGCGCGCTATCCCTCCCCGCACGTGATGAGCGAGGCGGTGAAGGCCTCGGGTGCGGCCATCGTCACGGTGTCGCTGCGACGCGAGATGGTGCGCGCCGGCGTGGGCCGAAGCGGCAACCAACACACGGGGCAGCGCTTTTTCGACCTCATCAAGGAGCTAGGGGTGCGCGTACTGCCCAATACCGCGGGCTGCCGCACGCCCAAGGAGGCCATCGCCACTGCCCAGATGGCGCGCGAGCTGTTCGGCACCGACTGGATCAAGCTCGAGGTCATCGGCAACGACGATACGCTGCAGCCCGACCTGTTCGGCCTTGTGGAAGCCGCAGGCGCGCTCACCAGCCTGGGGTTCAAGGTGTTTCCCTACACCACCGAAGACCTGATCGCGGCGGAGCGGCTGGTGTCTGCAGGCTGCCAAGTGCTGATGCCCTGGGGCGCGCCCATCGGAACCGGGCAGGGCCTCGCCAACCGCTCGGCCCTCAAAAGCCTGCGCCGCTACTTCCCGGACGTGCCGCTTGTCATCGACGCCGGCATCGGCGCACCCTCGCACGCAAGCGAAGCGATGGAGATGGGTTACGACGCGGTGCTGCTCAACACCGCGGTGGCGACCGCCGCCGACCCGGTCGGCATGGCGCGCGCGTTCGCCGCCGCCATCAAGGCCGGGCGCATGGGGTATGAGGCAGGTCTCATGCCGGTGCGGGACATGGCGGTGCCCTCCACGCCCGTGGCCGGCACGCCGTTTTTCGACTTCGACCCCGAGAAACACCCATGAGGGGCCGTATTCAAGGGGTGCGGGGACCGCGAAATGGGCTCGACGTCTTTTATCCCATCGTGCCAGACGCGGCCTGGCTGGCCCGGCTCGTGCCGCTGGGCGTGAAGGCCGTCCAGCTGCGCGTGAAGGACGCCCTGCCAGCGGCGGTTGCACGCGAGATCGCAGCCGGCCTCGACCTGTGCCGGCGCCACGGCTGCCAGCTCATCGTCAACGACTACTGGCAGGCGGCGCTCGAGGCCGGCGCGGACTTCGTGCACCTGGGCCAGGAGGACCTGGCGGCAGCCGACGTCGCCGCCCTGAAGGCCAGAGGCGTGCGCCTGGGCATTAGCACGCACAGCCATGACGAGCTGGCCGTCGCCCTGGCGGCGCAGCACGACTACGTGGCGCTTGGCCCGATCTACGAGACCAAGCTCAAGGCCATGCAATGGGCG
>JAFMSC010000086.1 GCA_017353825.1 Hyphomicrobiaceae bacterium
CGGCCACGCCGTCGGGCGGCTGGCTGCAGTCCTCGCCGGTGATCCCCGACCTCGGCTGGCCGCTGGGCACGCGCGGACAGATGTTCTGGCTGGACGAGGGCCAGCCGGCCTCGCTGGCGCCCGGCAAGCGCCCGCGCTCCACCCTTTCGGTGGGCATCGCGCTGCGCGACGGCGCGCCCTACATGAGCTGGGGAACGCCCGGCGGCGACCAGCAGGACCAGTGGAACTGCCAGCTGTTCCTGCGCCACGTCCGCCTCGCCGGCTCCACGCCCAAGATGAACCTGCAACAAGCCATCGACGCACCCGCCTGGCACATCGAGCATTTTCCGCTTTCGTTCTGGCCACGCACGGCCCGCCCCGGCGTGCTGGTGGTGGAGGGCCGACTGCCAGTTGCCACGGTGCAGGAGCTTGAGCGCCGCGGCCACAGGCTCGAGGTCGGCCCCGACTGGTCAGAGGGCCGCCTCACGGCCACCGCGCAGGAAGGCCCCCGACGCAAGGCCGCCGCCAACCCGCGCGGCATGCAGGGCTACGCGGCGGGACGCTAGGTTCGCGGCTGTTGCCCATTGGGCACTCTCTTTGCGCCAGGCATCACTTGCGTCTGGCGTAACCATGGGGTGCATGCCAATCTGTATAATGTGTGGAATACCGTTGTGCCCTCCGGTGAACGCGACAGCGTAAGAGCGGTGGGCATGGCGCACCCTGGAAGGGCCAGGCGCGGCCGGTGCGGACACAATCGTCCGCTATAGGACTTCGTGTCGGGAGAAAATGCCGGGGGTCTCTGCGTTGCTGGTCGAACTTAGGGTGTCTCGTTGAGAGGTCACCCATCGTGCCGCACGCGGCATTGCTTCCCGCAGTCAGGAGGTGGTGACATGCAGCCCTCCCAGGGAGCCGTGGCCGTAGCCAATTCAGCCACGCGATGCCGGGCGCGCCCGCACCGATGCTACCGCAAACGCGGGTGGGCGCACCCCTGGAGCGTGCAGCTCCTGGCTGGCGTCTTCGCTCTCGCGCTCAATTTGTATGCCCGCCAGGGCATTGCGCAGGAGCAGGGGAACCCGACCATCGATGTGGTGCAGGTTGTGCTGGTGGAGCCCGGCACCGATGCGCCGCTGTCGGTGCAGGTCAAGGCCTCCGGCGCCCTTCCGGCGCAAAGCTTCATCCGCATCAAGGGGTTGCCGCCAACCGCGTCCCTGTCGGAGGGCTATTTCGTGCGACCCGGCGTGTGGGCCGTGCCGCTATCGTCGCTGTCGAGCGTCCGCATCACGGTGCCCGCGGCGCAGGCCGGTCGCTCGCAGCTGACGATCAGCCTAGTCGGCGTCGACAATACCGTTCTGGCCGAGGCCACGACCACCCTGGTGGTGGGCGCCGCCTCGCTGTTCCCGGCGAAGCCGGCAGCACCCGCGCCCGCGGCGCCCAAGTCGGCAAAGGGCGAGGTGACGCTGCGCATGAAGGGCGGCGCGTTCGAGCTGCGCGGCCAGCTCAAGGCCTACGAGGGCGGCCGCTACATCATCAACAACAAGGTGTTCGGCACCATGACGCTCGATGCCGCCAACATGGAGTGCATCGGCGTTGGTTGTCCCGCCACCGCTGCGGTGTCGCCGCCCGCGACCGGCGGCGCCGCCGCGCTCTCCAAAGTTGTCGGCATCCACGGCTCGGACGCCATCGGCTGGGACCTGATGCCGGCCCTGATCCGCGCCTATGCCGAGCGGCTCGGCGGAACCACGAACACGCTGGCCGGCGCCAACCCCCTGGAGGAGCGGTATAAACTCCTCGACGCCAACGGTCGGGAAGCGGCCGTGTTCGATCTCAAACGCTACGGCACCCCCACCGCTTTCGCTGGGCTGGAGGAGGGCTCGGCGCAGATCGGCATGGCCTCGCGCCCCATCAACGACGAGGAGGCGGCTCGACTGATCCGCGCCGGCACGCCCAACATCCGCAGCCCACAGTACGAACACGTGCTGGGGCTCGATGGCCTCGTCGTGATCGTCGCCCAGGACAACCCGGCCGTGTCGCTGTCGATCGACGACATCGCCAAGATCTTCTCAGGCCAGATCACCGACTGGCAGCAAGTGGGGCTTCCGCCTGGCGGGATCAACGTCTACTCGGCCAACCGCAAGTCCGGCGCCTACGCCACCTTCGATGAGCTGGTGCTCCAGCCGCGTCGGTTGGCGCCCACGCCGTCGGCCCATTTCCACCTATCCACGGCTGAGGTTTCCGACGCCGTGGCAGCCGACCTCAACGGCATCGGCATCACCTCGTTCGCCTACGTGCGCAGCGCCAAGGCCCTCAACGTCGAAAGCTCCTGCGGGCTCATCACCCGGCCCTCGGTATTCACCGTCAAGACCGAGGAATACCCCCTTACGCGTCGGCTTTATCTCTATACCGTGGCCAAACCCGCGCATCGGCACGTCAAGGGCTTCCTGGAGTTCGCGCTGTCGAAGGAGGCACAGCGCGTGATCGCGGACAAGCAGTTCGTGGACCAGACGCCCGTCTCGCTCGGCTTTGACGACCAGGGCGGCCGCATCGCCTACGCCCTCAATGCCTCCAAGGAGGACTTCAACATTGCCCAGATGCGCGAGCTCATCGCCGACATCAACGGCGCCCGGCGCTTGTCGATCACCTTCCGCTTCAGGTCGGCCGCATTCGATCTCGACACCAAGGCACGCGCCGACATCGATCGCCTTGCGGCCCTGGCGGCCACCCCCGAGTTGCGCGGCAAGCGGCTCCTGCTGCTGGGCTTCGCGGATTCCGCCGGCCCGTACGCGGCCAACGCCACGCTGGCTCTGCGCCGGGCAACGGCGGTGCGCGATACGCTTGTCGCCGCCGCGAAGGGCACCCTCGATCCATCCCTGGTGGTGCACAAGGGCTACAGCGAGCTTGCGCCGGTTGCGTGTAACGATCAGGTGGAAGGACGCAATCTCAACCGCCGCGTCGAGGTGTGGGTGCGCGACTGATCCCGGCTGCCCATGCGCTCACCCGACGCTCTGTCCTCAGAGCTGGCTTCTTCTTGCTCGAAAGTTCCGTTCATGCCTCTTCTCCGCCGCTCCCTGCTCGTCCTGCTGGCCGCCCTGTCGTTGCTCTCGGTTACCGCTGTCGCGGGGGGGCAAAGCGCGTGGCTCCCCACGCGGCCGGTCGAGTTCGTGATCATGGCGGGTAAGGGCGGTGGCGCCGACCTCATCGTACGTTCCATGATCGAGATCATCGACAAGCACAAGCTGGTCCCGGTACCGATCACGCCCGTCAACATTGCCGGCGGCTCGGGCGCCGACGCGCTCGTGTACTTGAAGAAGCGCAACGGGGACGACCACCTCCTCCTGTTCACCCTCAACAGCTTCTACACGACGCCGCTGCAACGGCCCGAGCTCGGCATCGATATCGCCAGCTTCGCGCCGATCGGCAGAATGGCGGAAGACACGTTCCTGCTCTGGGTGCACGCCGACCGCACCGACATCAAGACGCTCGACGACTTCGTCAAGGCCGCCAGGGCCAAGGGCGACAAGTGGATCATGGCCGGCACAGGCAAGGGCCAGGAGGACAGCCTGCTCACCGACTTTCTCAATTCCACCTACGGCCTCAAGATGAGCTACAAGGCCATGGGCGGCGGCGGTGAGGTGGCGCGCGAGCTGGCGGAGAAGCGCGCGGATTCCACGGTCAACAACCCGGCCGAACAGAACGACTTCTTCCCCAAGGGGCTGACCAAGCCGATCGCGGCGTTCACGCCGCAGCGGCTGGAGATGCACCTGCGCGTGCCCACCTTCCGGGAGACCGGCATGGACTTCCAGTATTTCATGCAGCGCTCAGTGGTGGGGGCGCCGGGCATGAGCGCGCCAGCGCAGGCCTACTACATGAGCCTGTTCAAGCAGGTGTTCGATACACCGGAGTGGCAGGCCTACATGAAGAAGAACAGCCTGCGCGGCAAATTCCTGACCGGCCCCGAGCTGATGAGCTATTGGCTCAACGAGCGCGAGAAGCACGAGCGCTGGGACATGGCCGTGCGGGCGATGAAGCGCTAGCTGCCCTACGGGGCCCCTGCAGGTCCAGTTGCGGCCCCGGAGCCGACGCCCCTTCGACCTCTCGCCTGGTGCACCCGCAATCTCGCCGTCATCTCCGGGCTGCCGAGGCAAGGGCAAATCGCGCAGCAGGAGCGTCATGTCGCAGCGAAAGCCACGTAGCCCTCAGGGCTGATCGGCCAGGCCGGGTTCCAGGCGATCTCCCAGGCGTGGTCGTCGGGGTCGGCGATATAGCCGCGTACACCGCCATGCGGGGGTGCGTCTGCCGGGCGCAGGACGCGGCCGCCGTGCTGGGCGAGGCGGTCCAGCACCGTGTGCACCTCTCCGGCAGTGCCTACGTTGTGGGCGAGGGCAAAGGCGCCGGGCCGCTGGAGCGGCCGGCGCATGTCGACCTCCAGGGCCTTGGTGAGCCAGGTGCCAAGCACGAAGCCGTTCATCTGGTAAAAAACGATCTCCTCGTTCTGGAACACCGGCATCCAACCGAAGCCGTCACAATAGAAGCGGCGCGAGCGGGCGAGATCGGCGATGCCGAGCGTGATGACCGAGAGTTGCTGCTGCATGGTCCACATCCCTAGGTTCGCCGACATGATGGTGCGCCAGCGTTCAGGTCATGGGACTTGGCACGCCCCTCGGGTTCCAAGCGCGCCAGCCAGAGCTCCCCGTTGAGGGAACGACCGGGCCAACCAACCGGTACCGCCTTTTCCGACGCGCCAAGCCTATCTGTCCGCGACAGGTTGGGTCAAGCCAAGCGCGGGACCAACCTTATCAAGGGCTCCACCTTTGGCCGTGTTGGATCTCCCCCACTTGAGCCACAGTGGACCTACAAAAGCCACAGTGGACCTACAAATCAACGTCAGAAGGCGCGTGGGGCCCGGCGGCGCTCGGACAGGAACTTGTCGCTGCCGACGTGGCTACGAGCCCTGAATTCTCCTCGGGACTCCGCCAGCGCGTGGCCCGAAGGGCCATGCTGATGCAGGCCGGCAATCAGCACCATCGGCGTGTTGACGGGCGCGGAGCGGGCGGGCCTGCTCAGAACCTGTAGTGGAACCCGAGCGAGACGATGTCTGCCGCGCTGTCGGCATCGCCGCGCAGAAGCACGGCGTTCGCAGGTGTGCTTGACCTGCAGTGCGTGCTCGCCCCGTTGACGGCGGCATTAGCGATACAGAAGGGGGCGTCCTCGAAGAAGATGTGGGAGTAGCCGAAATCCACAACGATGTGCTCGGAGTACTTGTAGGATGCGCCGGCATTCAGGAACACGCGGTTGCTGTCGGGCACCAGGATGTCGCGCGTGCGGTCGGTGATCGGCGAGGTCTCGTAGGCCACGCCGGCGCGCAGGATGAGGCCCGGCGTGTAAGCGTACTCGGCGCCGAGCGAATAGAACCAGCCATCGCGGTAGTTGAGGTTCAGGACTTCGCACACGCCGGTCGGGCCACACCCGGCGCCTTGGGCGACCACATCGCCGAGGCGGCTCCAATTGGTCCATTCGACCGTGCCGAGGACCGCCCAGTCAGGCGCCACAGCCTGCCGAAAGCTGAAGGTGACCTCTTCGGGGAGAGTGAGGCCCGCCTCGGCATGCGTGGACACCGCGGGTCCGCTCTGGAGGCCCGCATTGCGCCGGAACCGGCCGCCCACGTCGACGCCCACGGCCGAGCGGTAGCCCACGCCGACGGACGTGCCGGGCAGCGGCTGCCACAGGAGGCCGGCGGTGCCGCCCCACCCCACATCCTCGGCCTCGTATTCGCGGGAGCCGGAGGCGGAGGGCCCCAGGGGCGGGAAGGCGCCATGTGTGAGACGGATTCGGAAGTATTCCGCCTGCAGACCGGCTCCGACGGTTAGCGTGGGCGTGAGCTTGTAGGCGATGGTGGGGCTGAGGTCGGCCGAGAACACCTTGGAGGTGATGGCGATGGGCGAGCCCGCCCAGGCGTTGTCCTCCGGTTTCGTGAGCAGGCCGAACGGCGAGTTCAGCGCCAGCCCGACGAACAGGCTCTGGGAGAACTGGCAGGTGAGATACATCGCGGGAACCAGCACCTCGGTGCCCACGTCGGTCGACTTGGGGGACAGCGCTCCGGTGGCGAACAGACCGCTCTTGGCGGTCTCGCCGCCGCGGCCGATGATGAGCGAGTAGCTCGACGCGCCGTTGCAGCCGGGCTGGGCAGCAGCAGCGGCGGGGTTCCAGTACATGGAGCTAATGTCGCCACCCGCCGCCGAGCCGGCGAAGGCTGAGCCCAGGTAGGTGGTGGACTGCTCGCGCACGCCGAAGCCGCCGGCCTGGGCGCCGGAAGCGAACATAGAAAGCCCGCACAGGGCGGCTGCGAAGATGCCGGCGCGGGTGTGCTTGAGCGCTATCATTGGGTGATCTGCCAGGGGTTCGGCCCCTGGCCTCCAGGAATCATTCGAAAGCGTAGCGGTGATGGAGGCCGCACCCCCTCCATGCAAAACTCAGCGCGGTCGAATCGCTATCACCTCGAGTATATGCCGATGGCTGATCACAACCTGTCTTCGATTGGCAACAATCGTCCGCGAACTGTACCAGTATCGGAGAATGAATTGGCTCCTAAATACGCTATTTGATGTGATCTATTTAATAATCAGCTATTTGATATGCATCGCGCTTCTCTAGCTCTAATCTTGTTGTGATTATCGAGAATGGTTCCGGAATTTGTTCGCGGCCAAATCCGAATCACGCAATATTCTTCGCTGGGACTTTTGTCGAAGGCCTGTGGCGATGTCTGTTCTCGCTCTGCGGATCGATGGACGCCCGTACCGCGGCACACGGCGCGCCTTGGCCGAGCTCAACCGACGCGTCGCGCAATACCGGCTGGAGGGCATGAGCAAGAAGGCCGCCACACTGCGCGCCGCCGAGGAAATGCGCGCTAGCCCGAGGAGGGAGTGGCAGCGTGGCCGAACAGGCCCCGAGCTCTTGCGGTGAGGCTCAGGCCGCATTCGCCGTTCGTCTGAACTCGCTGCTCATGGGTGCTTGACCCTCTTCTATGCGGCAGCCGGGGCGCGAGCGCACCAGAAGTTGTACATTCCGCTGAAGGTGCGGGGGTTGGCGGCTTCAAACTCCGCCCACCGTTCCAGCGTTCCCGGCCACTGCTGGCCGGGAAAGTTGGTGCGAAACTGATCGAATACACTCCCAGAAATTTGGAAGCCACGGAAAGCCAGGTCGGTGTCGCCCAGGAATTGTGCGATTTCGGCCAGGGTCACCGGGCGCTCGCTGACGTGAAGCGCGAGGTCGCGGAAATTGCTCTTTGAATAGAAATCCCGGCTCATTTTAAGGTCGCCGCCTGGCGCGCCGACCGGCAGGTGCAGCAGAGCCTGGCGGAAGGCGCGCAATTGTGCTTCGGAGCAGCCGGCGCCGGGCCAGGCCGGGTGGCTGCGCAGAGCGGCCAGCCCCTGCCGGGCGGTGGCGCTGTAGAGCCCCACGAACATGGCCCCGCCCTCGGCGAGGCAGGCCTTGAGCGCGCCCCAGCCCCGGAACGGGTCTGCCAAATGGTGCAGCACGCCCGTGCATTCGATGACCTGGAAGCGTCCGGCAAGACCGGCGTCCGCGTCTGGCAGCGTCTGAAGGTCAGCCTGGGCGAAGGCGAGGTTGGTGATGCCATAGCGCTTCGCCATGCGGGCGGCGTAGGCGAGGCTCCTAGCGGAGAGATCGACGGCGAGGACGCGCGCCTGTGGCCCGTACGCGAGTGCCGCCTGCACGGCCTGCTGACCGGTACCGCAGCCGGCGATCAGCACGTCGAACGGGCGATCGAGGAAGCACAGCTCGTCGAGCCGGAAGAAGCGGCCCAGGGCGCGCTGCATCGCCTTGGGTGTGATGACGCCCACGCTGGTCCAGCGGGGGTAGGGGTTCGCCTCGTACTGCTGCGCCACCGCGCGCGTTGTGCCCTCCGCGATGGTCCCAAGCCGCGGCAGACGCACCCGGTACGAGCGTTCGCAGGCGGCCTCGGCGAGGTGTTGGACCACCACTTCGCGTAGCGCGCGCGGCCGGATGCGGCCCACCTCATCCAATCCCACCAGCTCGCTCAGGAGCGCGCGGAACGGCAGGTAGAGCGCCGCGAGAAGAAAATCGCGCCCCGCATTCACGTCGCCATCGAGCAACGCACGCATGGGGCGGCGGAGCTCCTCGACCCGGCGCGCCTCGTCAGGGCCTACAGCCCAGACGTGCTCGTTGAGCTGGCAGTGCTGCGCCAGCGCCAGCACAAAGTCGAACAGCGCCGGCTCTTGGAGGCGCTGGGGCGGCAGCTCCAGGAGCAGGACGCCGCGCAGCGCCGTCAGCAGCAGCTCGATATCCGGCCCACGGAAGATGCTGGTGCGCAGCACCGCCGTGAACAGCTCGTCCTTGAGAAGGGCCGCAGTCCTGCCGAGTGAGAGGCCGCGAGCCGCCGCCAGCCAGCCTTCCGACCGGCCCCTGACCAGGGCGGCGGCGAGCAGCCCGCCGTCGCTAGCGAGCTGGCGCGTGGCCACCTCGGCAATCAGCTCCCGGTCTACCGTGTCGTGGGCAAGGGCCGCCCTGAGCCCGGCGGCGTTGAGCGGCACGCCGTCGGGCAGATCGCAGCGGCCGGCGAGCAGCGACAGCCGGCGCGCTGCGTCAGCCATGCCGGGATCAAGCCGGAGGGCCTCCGTGAGGTTGGCTCCCGCCGCGCCGAGCTCGCCGAGGGCCTCCTCGACCACACCCAGGCGATAGCGGTGGCCGGCGTTATTGCGGTCCCTCCGCACAGCTTGAGCAAAGCACTCCCTTGCAGCGTCGAGGTCGCCCAGATCGACGGCCGCCGAACCCCGCTCCGACCAGCTGGGCTCGCCTCGTGCGGGCGCGCCACGTGAGGGCACGGCATGTGAAGGCACGGCATGTGAAGGCACGGGGTGTGAAGGCATGGGGTGTGAGGGCCCTGTTCAGGATGAATTGCGGTGACGTGACGCAAAAGAGACTGCCGGTTGCCTGTCTCGACCGGCCATCCAGGACCGGCAGTGTCAAGGCCGTCGAGGGCGCGAAGTGGGAGTTATGCGCAAGTACGCGTCCGCCTCGCGACCGCCCGAAGGCGGGGTACAAGCGCAGCTCAAGGATGTCAGACCCTCTGGAACCCGCCAAGTTGTGCCCATTCCACCAGGGGCGGCCTCAGACCCCGCGCGCTGTTTACGATGCTGCGCTTGGGCAAGGCCGGCGAGGGGCGCGCGGGCCTAACAGTTCCCGCCGAAGGGGTCCCTCGGGTTTCGCAGCCGGCGGCCGATCAGCCGCCGTCCAATTCGAGGACGGCATTCCACCGTGTTCGTGGACATGCGCCGATAGCCGCGGCGCTCACAATCGGCAAGGCGGTCCAGCTCCCAGCTTTTCCGGTTTGCGTGCTCGATGAGGATGGACCGCGGCCAGCGGGCGGCTTCGACGCTCGCGAGGCAGGGCGATAGCACGCGGTCCTCGTAGCCCTCGACATCAACTTCATCATGTCGATGCGATCGACCCCCCGCTCGCCGAGGAGACCGGCCAGGCGCGTCATCGCACAAGCTCTCCCCGTGCCGTGGATGAGGATCGCAGCACGTCCTGGCCTAGCCGCAGGGGCCTCACCGTCCCGATCACTGCCGCGACGTTGAGCGGACCAGGTCCACGCTGGCATCAGCGGGCCGCGGCCGACGAGGGAATAGCGCCAGAGCGCCATGACGGCTCGGCCGGCCACACCGGGACGATGGGCCAGCGCCGCGAGCCGTTCGGCCTGCTCGGGCTCGGCCGGCCGCACCGGGACGATGGCGTCCCCATTCGGCCTGGCCGATGACCGATTTTTCACTCAGCATCCTGATCGACACTGCTCGGCAAAAGGCGGCGGCTCGCTTCGGGATAAGCTGGACTAACTGGCCTAACTACCCGTGGCGCCGCCCACCCGACCGATCGGCGCAGGGGGACCAGCAATTTCTGCGTCTTCACGCCGCAGTTGATGATGAAGCACCGCGTCCACCAATACGGACCGAGCTTGCGAAGGTTGAACAGGAAGCTTTCGAGCGTACGGAAATTACTGCGGCGCATGCCACTGCGCAGTGCGGAGCGGCCGCCACCCAAGCGCCCGCCACCCGCGGGGTTGATCGTGGACGTAAGATTCCACCACTCGACAAGGCGTGGCAAGACCCCGTAGGTATCCATCCCAAATTTCCACGGCCACCGCGAGTCAACGTCGTTCGTCCACATTCGCGGCGCAACGGCGCGCAGCATCTTGGCGGCGCCAGCGCGGCTGATGAGATAGCAGGCCATGCAGCCGGGCACCTTCGAATAGCGTACGATCGACGCGCCGGAGCTGAGCACATGCAGCGGCTTGGTTGCTTCGCTCGAAATCGACGCCAGCAGGACCATGTCCCAGTCCGGCGGCAAGAACTTCAGGATTTCATCAACGAGGCCGTCGATCCCACTTGGCAAGATCGCATCGTCCTCGCAGACCATGGCCGCCGGCAACCCCACTTCCACGACGCGTTGCCACACCCCCAGGTGGCTCGCATAACAGCCGATTTCCGCCGGCCTCAGCGGCGATACGATGTTGCCGGCGGCGTCGCAGAAGTACGGCTTGAGGGCGGGAGGCAGATCGGTGCCCAAGACCCCGGGAAAGCGCTCGAATGAAACTCCGATCGCGGCGCATTGCCCCCTCATTTTGGCCAGGCGGTCCGTGCTCCGGTCGAGATTTATGACGAAGACTGGCAGCATCGCGGTGTCTTTGTGGAATTGCCCCTGCCCTCGCTCCGCGGCCCGGGTGCGCCTCGTTCCACGTGCTCTTGCTGTGATGGGCGTGACAAGCACGAACCCCGAGGACAAGACTTGGGCGGCCTGCCGCACAGGCCCAGTCTGCCCAAGTCTCTGGTGTACAAATCTGCCCCCAAGTGAGCGTGCATAGGGATATATGATATCATGTACAGGGGTGAGACTTGTACGCAATCTGATAAGACATTGAAAACACGCCATATTTTACGCTCATCGGGGTCCGGCACCATAACTCTCCATCGCCCGTTTGTGATACGCTGTCGGATTCGGAGCATCTGACAACCCCAGGAGAATCCCATGAAGCTTGAGGATGCCCAGAGAATCGTCGCCACCGCGCTCGCCACGGCGCGGGCGCGCAGTTTCAAGCCGCTGGCCGTTGCCGTGCTGGACGCGCGCGGCGCGCTCAGGGCGCTGGCAGCCGAGGACGGCACCAGCCTCAAGCGCTCCGAGATCGCCATCGGCAAGGCGCACGGATGCCTGGCGATGGGCGTGGGCTCGCGCAGGCTGGCCGCGATGGCGGCGGAGCGGCCGTATTTCCTGGCGGCCGTCACACATGCGGTGGGCGGGTCGATGATCCCGGTGCCGGGCGGCGCTTTGATCAAGGACGCGGCGGGCGCACTGGTGGGTGCCATTGGCATCTCGGGCGACACCTCCGACAACGACGAGATCGCGGCGCTTGCGGGCATCGAGGCGGTGGGCTTGAAGGGCGACACGGGGGCCTGAGGGCTTCGAGGCGACGCCGATGCCGGAGCTGCCCGAGGTTGAGACGGTGCGCTCAGGCCTGGAGCCCGTGCTCAGCGGGCGTTCCTTCGTGCGTGTGGAGCAGCGGCGCGCCGACCTGCGGTTTCCGCTGCCCGCGCGCTTCGCCGAGCGCCTGACGGGTCGCCGGGTGCTCGGACTCGGCCGCCGCGCCAAGTACATCCTGGTGCACCTCGACCACGACGAGGTGCTCGCCATTCATCTCG
>JAFMSC010000408.1 GCA_017353825.1 Hyphomicrobiaceae bacterium
GCGGCGCGCGCCACGGCGGGATCGAGGCTGAGAGCGCCGCCCAGGCGCGTCTCGGCGCCGAGGCGGCCGAGCACCACGTTGGCGTCGGTGACGGTGGGGCGGGTGCCTCCGAGCCCGTAACTCGCAGGCCCCGGCACGGCTTCCGCGCTGCTAGGTCCGACCCGCAGTGCCCCGCCGTCATCGATCCAGGCGACGGAGCCGCCGCCGGCGCCGATGGCAACAATGTCGATGGCAGGCAGGCGGATGGGGATCTGCCCGATCCTGGCGGCGCGCGTGGTCTCCGGCCGGCCGTTGCGCACCAGGCTGATATCGGTGCTGGTGCCGCCGATATCCATGGTGATGGCGTTAGCGGCGCCTGCCAGACGCGCGAAGTGCGCCCCGGCGATGACGCCGCCCGCCGGTCCCGACAGCACCGTGTGAACGGGTTTGGCCAGGGCGGTCTCCACGGTCATGAGACCGCCAGCCGCGTCCATGACCATGATGGGCGTGTCGGGGGCGATGCCGAGCCCGGATCGGGTGTCCTTAAGGCGCCGCGACAGCGCGCCGAGGTAGCCGGCGATGACGGGCGTGAGATAGGCGTTGAGCGTCGCCGCGCTGGCGCGCTCGAACTCGCGGAACTCGCGCAGGATGTCGGAGGAGATGCACACGGGCACGCCCGGCAGGTGCCGCTCCAGCACCGCCTTGGCGGCCCGCTCGTGCGCTGGGTTCGCATAGGCATGCAGGAAGGCAACAGCCACGGCCTCAACGTGCTCGGCCCGCATGTCGGCGGCAGCCTCGGCCAGGGTGCTCATGTCGAGGGGCTCGATCTCGCGCCCCTCGGGGTCGAGGCGCCCGGCGATGGCGTAGCTGAGCGCGCGCGGCACCAGCAGCGGGGCGCGCACCACTTCGGTGTCATAGAGGCTCGGCCGGTCCTGGCGCCCGATCAGCAAGAGGTCCCTGAAGCCGCGGTTGGTGACGAAGGCGGTTCTGGCGCCGGTGCGCTGGATCACGGCATTGGTCGCAGTCGTCATGCCGTGGCCGACGTAGGCCACCGAGCGGCCCGTGAGATGGAGCTGGGCGAGGGCCGCGCGCAGACCGTCCACTGTGCCGATGTCGCGAGCTTGTGGCGTGGTCGGCACCTTCGAGACGGCGACCCGCCGCGAGACCGGGTCGTAGGCGATGTTGTCCGTGAACGTGCCGCCCACGTCCGAGGCGATGCGAGCCCTCATGGCCGTAAGTTGCGCCCTGCGCCGCGCAGACGCAACATGTTCAGGCGAGGTTCAATCGGGCTTATTGGGTCGGCGCCCCCGTTCGCGGGGGCTTGACCAAATCGCCCGTGGCGCCATCAATGGCACCATGGGTGGCCACGTCTTCGACCAGATCGTCATCGGCGCAGGGGGGATGGGCTCGGCGGCGATCTACGAGCTGGCCAGGCGCGGCCAGCGCGTGCTGGGGCTGGAGCGGTTCACGATCCCGCATGAGCTCGGCTCCTCGGCCGGCGCCACGCGCATCTTTCGCTTCGCCTATTTCGAGCATCCGAGCTATGTGCCGTTGATGCGGGTGTCGTTCGCCCGGTGGCAGGCCCTGGAGCGCGACTTCGGCGAGCGGCTGCTGACGGTGACTGGCGGCCTTGACATCGGGCTGCCGGGGGGGCGCGTGGTGAGCGGGGCCAAGACGGCGTTGACTGCGCACGGGCTCGCGCACGAGGTGCTGACGCCGCGCGAAGTCGCGCGGCGATTTCCCGCCTGGCGCCTGCCCTCTCAATTCGAGGCCGTCTACCAGCCCGAGGCCGGCTTCCTGCCGGCCGACCGGGCGATCGTTGCGCACGCGATGTTGGCGCGCCGGTGGGGCGCGGAGGTGCGTGAGGGCGAGGTCGTGCGCGCCTGGCGGGCCACGGCCGACCGCGTCGAGGTGGAAACGGACAGGGGCCGCTACGAGGCCGGTGTCCTGGTCGTGGCAGCGGGCGCCTGGACAGGCAAGCTTCTCCGGCAATTTGGATTCCAGGACCTCGCCGTGCCGCAGCGGCAAGTGGTCGGCTGGTTCAGGGGCGATGGCCGGGCGTTCGGGCCGGAGGCGTTCACGGTGTTCATCCTCGAGTGCCCGGAGGCGGGGAACTTCTACGGCATTCCGGAGCGGGCCGCTGGCGAAGGCTTCAAGGTAGGCAAGTTCGGCCATCGCCTTGAGACGGTCGACCCCGACGCCATCGACCGGCGCATAACACCCGAGGACGGCGCGGTCCTGACGTGGCTCGATCGCTACTTCGCTGCCCCCATGGGGACGCCGATGAGGGCCAAGACTTGCATGTTCGTGAACTCTCCCGACGGACACTTCATCGTCGACCTCATCCCCGGGCAGGGCAACGTGGTGGTGGCCGCGGGCTTCTCGGGCCACGGCTACAAGTTCTGCTCCGGCATTGGCGAGATCTTGGCCGACCTGGCGATGCACGGCGCCACGCCCTACGACACGCGCCTGTTCAGCCTCTCCCGCCCCGCACTGAGCAAGGCCGCCGCGGTTGCCCCTGCTGGTGCTTGATATGCCGACGAGAGCGTGAGCGGGGCTCCCAGCGCGGATCGGTGAAGCGTTGCTCTGAGAGAACTGCAGGACGCTTTCAGGGTTATCCCCGATGGTTCCGCGGTGGCGGCGCTGGCCATACTCGCGTCCCACATGGGTGAACTGCGCCACGGTTGATGCTTGCTTCGGCCGGCTCGCAGGCAGCAACGACGACACGCGCGCATCCTGAGCGCAGAGATCCCTGTCCCTGGCAAATAACGCTCACGGAGACGGGCAAAATGGCGCAGACGGGTCGAGGGACAGCGGATGGCGGGACCATCGCGGCGCCGGCGAAGACGCCGATCGGACTGACCGTCAATGGGGCGACAAGGCTCCTCAACGTGGCGCCGTGGACGACGCTGCTCGACGCCCTGCGCGACCACCTCGACCTAACGGGCACCAAGAAGGGGTGCGACCACGGCCAGTGCGGCGCCTGCACGGTCCTGGTGAACGGCCGCCGCATCGTCTCGTGCATGACGCTCGCAGTCATGCAGGAGGGCGCCAACGTCACCACGATCGAGGGGCTCGCGACGAACGGCACCTTGCACCCGCTGCAGCAGGCCTTCATCGAGCACGACGCGTTCCAGTGCGGCTACTGCACGCCCGGACAAGTCTGCTCGGGCGTCGGGCTGATCGCCGAGGGCAAGGCCAAGACCGCAGATGAGATTCGCGAGCTGATGAGCGGCAACATCTGCCGCTGCGGCGCCTATCCCAACATCGTCGCAGCGATCCGGCAGGTGATGGAGCGGTCATGATCAATTTCGAGTATGCGCGGGCGAATGATGTGGCGGACGCGGTGCGCCAGGTCGCCGCCGATCCGGGTGCCAAGTTCATCGCCGGCGGCACCAACCTGCTCGACCTCATGAAGGAGGACGTTGAGCGGCCGACGCGGCTGATCGACATCACGCGGCTACCGCTGAAAGCGGTGGCCGAGACGCCCAACGGCGGCCTCATCATCGGCGCCCTGGTGCCGAACAGCGACCTCGCCTATCACCCGCTGGTGGAGCAGCGCTATCCGATCCTTTCTAGCGCCATCCTGGCCGGTGCTTCGCAGCAGCTGCGCAACATGGCCTCTACCGGTGGCAATCTGCTGCAGCGCACCCGCTGCTACTACTTCTACGACACCGCAACACCCTGCAACAAGCGCGACCCCGGCAGCGGTTGCTCGGCCATCGACGGGCTCAACCGCATGCACGCGATCCTTGGCA
This sequence comes from Hyphomicrobiaceae bacterium, assembly GCA_017353825.1. Classification (GTDB taxonomy): domain Bacteria; phylum Pseudomonadota; class Alphaproteobacteria; order Rhizobiales; family Hyphomicrobiaceae; genus AWTP1-13. The sequence continues at coordinate 3,738 of JAFMSC010000408.1, forward strand.
CCAGCAACGCCTGCATCGCCACGCACCCTTCGGACATGTGCGTGGCGCTGGCGGTGCTCGACGCCCAGGTGCACGTGGCGGGGCCCAATGGGGAACGCACGATCGCGTTCGCCGATTTCCACCGGCTGCCCGGAGATAGGCCGCAGCGCGACACCAATCTGGCGCCCAACGAGATCATCACCGCCGTCGAATTGCCGGCGCGGGGCTTTCCCACCAACTACACCTACCTCAAGGTCCGCGACCGGCTGTCCTACGCGTTCGCACTCGTCTCGGTTGCCGCGGCCCTGGAGCTCGACGG
>JAFMSC010000409.1 GCA_017353825.1 Hyphomicrobiaceae bacterium
CCCCCGGCTTGCGCGGGGGTCGACCCAACTACGCAGCCTTGCCCCTGAACTCGGCGTAGCCGCTTTTCTCAAGCTCCAACGCGAGGTCCTTACCGCCGCTCTTGCGGATGACGCCATCGGCCATGACGTGCACCTTGTCGGGCACGATGTAGTTCAAGAGCCGCTGGTAGTGCGTGATCACCAGGATGGCGCGGTCGTCCGAGCGGAGCTTGTTGACGCCCTCGGCCACCACCCTCACGGCGTCGATGTCGAGGCCGGAGTCGGTCTCGTCGAGCACACACAGCGTCGGGCGGAGCACGGCCATCTGCAGGATCTCCATGCGCTTCTTCTCGCCGCCCGAGAAACCGACGTTGAGCGGGCGCTTCAGCATTTCCTCGGAGACGCCGAGGCGTGCGGCGTCCTCGCGCACCAGCCTCAGGAACTCCGGCGTGGTAAGCTCGCTCTGGCCGCGGGCCTTGCGCAGCGCGTTGGCGGCCGTGCGAAGGAAGGTCATGGTGGTGACGCCGGGGACCTCCAGCGGGTACTGGAACGCAAGGAAGATGCCCTTGGCGGCCCGTTCGTCGGGCTCCATCTCCAACACGCTCTCGCGGTTCCAGAGGACGTTGCCCTCGGTGACCTCGTAGTCGTCACGCCCAGCCAGTGCGTAAGCCAGCGTGGACTTGCCCGAGCCGTTGGGGCCCATGATCGCGTGCACTTGGCCGCTTGGCACCGTGAGGTTCAGGCCTTTGAGGATGGGGGTGCCCTCCTCGGCCAGCCTCACGTGCAGATTGTTAATCTCCAGCATCGCTCACTCAACTCTCACCATCCGACCCTGCGGCCCGTCACCCTTGCCGGTCCATCACTTCGATCTCCGCGGGGTAGAGTACGCCGAGCCAGTCGCACTCCCCGTTCTTGGCTTTGCCGTTGCGGTTGAACTCCACCAGGAACGCCTCGTTGTTGCCCAGCGTTTCCAGCACCGTGCCCACGTCGCCAGAGCGCAGGGCGAAGCCCGGAATGCTCCTCGACAACGCGTTGCGCTGCCGGCATTCCTGCTCGCTCAGCTCGCGCAGCAGCCGCGCCGTCGACATGGGCATCGCTACATCCAAGGCATCGCGCATTGCCGTCTCCTGCCAAAATGGCCCCTTGTGCATCCTTGGGGCATTTCTTGAACGCTCCCCCCGAACCCCGTTCTTGTCGCCCGGTTTTTGAACCCTCCGGGCTTGTCAGCGCTGCTTGCCCCAGCGCCATCGCCACTCTCCCTCGGTCTTGGCCCGGCAGAGGCGAAGGAAGCCCAGAGTGAGTGCCGCGGTCATCCCGAATGCCGTCACCACCTGCCACGCCGCAGGACCGGCCGGCAGGTCCGCAGGCCAAGCCGTCAACGGCCCGACCAGAGCGAGGACGACGACAATGTACCCTGCAAGCGCGGCCCAGCCCTTCCAGTTGGCTGGCGCGGCGCCGTAGCCCGACGCGTGCGGTTTGAACCAGTACTCCTCCATGGCAGACTCCCGGAGACCTCACCTCAGGCTTCTCCGTCCCAGTAGTCGGCCGGCTGGATCCGGCCGATGCCGGTGAAGGTGGCCGTGGCGAAGTCCGCGTTCCAAATGCCAGCCGCCGCCGCCACCTTGCCCGAGTCAGGATACTCACAGATATCAACGGCGCCGATCGTCGAGATACCGAGATAGCGCAGGTCTTCCGAGCCGGTATTGACCAGCTGATGCGGCCTGGCGCCGGCGGGAGCGCCGATGACGTCGCCCGCGCGGACGGAAAACGTCTCGTCGCCCCAGCGGTACTCGCCCACCCCTGAGACGACGTAGAACAGCTCCTCGATCACGTGGTGGCGATGCAGGGGGAACGCCCGCTTCCCGGGCGGCACCACATGCAACGCGCATCCCAGTTTGGTCGAGCCTATGTGCGGCCCCATGCGGCCCCACTTCACGGCGAACCTGTCGCCATTTCCTCGCTCCATGAGGGGGACATCGGCGATGTTCAGAACCGGCTTGGTTGCGTCCGCCATCACCCCACGCTTCCTTCCAGGCTCACGCCGATCAGCTTCTGCGTCTCGGCCATGAATTCCATCGGCAGCTGCTGCAGTACGTCGCGCACGAAGCCGTTGACGATGAGCGCCACCGCTTCTTCCTCGCTCAAGCCCCGCTGCCGGCAGTAGAATAGGGTGTCATCGGAGATCTTGGACGTGGTGGCCTCGTGCTCGAAGTGGGCCGATGCATTCTTCGCCTCGATGTAGGGTACCGTGTGCGCGCCGCACTTGTCGCCGATCAGCAGGCTGTCGCAGTTGGTGAAGTTGCGCGCGTTCCTGGCCTTGCGGTGTGCTGAGACGAGCCCACGATAGGTGTTCTGGGAGCGCCCCGCCGCGATGCCCTTGGAGATGATGCGACTCGATGAGTTGGAGCCCAGGTGGATCATCTTGGTGCCGCTGTCAACCTGCTGGTGGCCATTGGAGACCGCGATCGAATAGAACTCGCCGCGCGAGCCGTCACCTCGCAGGATGCAGCTTGGATACTTCCAGGTAATCGCCGAGCCGGTCTCGACCTGCGTCCAGCTGATCTTGGCGTTCTGGCCCCGGCAATCGCCGCGCTTGGTTACAAAATTATAAACCCCGCCCTTGCCGTCTTTATCTCCCGGATACCAGTTTTGCACCGTTGAATATTTGATCTCGGCGTCGTCGAGCGCGATCAGTTCCACCACCGCAGCGTGCAACTGGTTCTCCTCGCGCGTGGGCGCTGTGCAGCCCTCCAAGTAACTCACATAGGCACCCTTGTCGGCTATGATGAGGGTGCGCTCGAACTGCCCAGTCTGCCGCTCGTTGATGCGGAAGTAGGTGGAAAGCTCCATCGGGCAGCGGATACCGGGCGGCACATAGACGAACGAGCCGTCGGAGAACACCGCCGAATTGAGCGCCGCGTAGAAGTTGTCTCCTTGCGGGACGACGGAGCCCAGGTATTTGCGCACGAGCTCGGGATGCTCGCGCAGGGCCTCGGAGATGGAGCAGAAGATGACGCCGGCCTTGGCCAGCTCCTCCTTGTAGGTGGTGACCACCGAGACGCTGTCGAATACGGCGTCTACGGCCACGCGGGCACCCTTAACGCCCGCCAACACCGCTTGCTCCTTGAGCGGGATGCCGAGCTTCTCGTAGGTGCGCAAGAGCTCAGGGTCCACCTCGGCCAGGCTGCGCGGCCCATCCATGGACTTGGGCGCGGCGTAGTAGTGGATGTCCTGGAAGTCGATCTTGGGATAGTCGACGCGCGCCCACGTGGGCTCGGTCATCTGCACCCAGCGCCGGTAGGCGCCGAGGCGCCACTCCAGCATCCACTCCGGCTCGCACTTCTTCTCCGAAATGAAGCGGACGATGTCCTCGTTGAGGCCCTTCGGCGCCTTGATCACCTCGATGGCTGTCTCGAAGCCGTACTTGTACTGGTCGACATCGATGCGTCGCACCTGATCGATGGTCTGTTGCACAGCGGCCATGATCTTCTCTCTCTAACTCGCGAATACACTCATCAGGCCACGGCGAGCTCGCGCTCGCTGCCGCGGGCCACGACGTGAGCCCAAGCCTCGGCAAAAGCCGCCACGTCGCGCTCCGTCGAACTCCAGCCCACACTTACGCGGATCGCCGCCCGCGCGAGGGCGAGCTCAAGACCCATGGCCTCCAGCACGTGGCTCGCACCCACCTTTCCCGACGAGCAGGCCGCGCCGGCGCTCACGGAGATACCGGCAAGGTCAAGAGCAATCACCAGCATCTCCGCGCTGGCGCCGGGTAGCGCCACGCCGGTCGTATTGGGCAACCGCTCGGCCTTCGCGCCGATCACGACGGCTGCGGGCGTTGCCGCTCTGACTTCAGCCTCGATGCGGTCGCGCAGCGCGCGCACGCGGTCCATGCCCTCAAGGTCGCGCACGGCGGCCCGCGCCGCGGCGCCGAAGCCGGCGATGGCCGGCACGTTCTCGGTCCCAGCCCGCCGCCGCCGCTCCTGACCGCCGCCGGCGATGAAGGACGGCAGGATCGCCCCATCCCTCACGACGAGAGCGCCGA
>JAFMSC010000410.1 GCA_017353825.1 Hyphomicrobiaceae bacterium
GCGTGGTGATTTCAGGCACGTCTCGCCGGCCGTCCATTTCGGGCAGCAGCACCAGCTGGGCGGGGTCGGCGGCATTGATGGGCCAGCCGCGCTTGGCGATCAGCCCTGCGTAGCCAGCACGCGCGTCTGCCTCGGATTGGCCCCAGCAGGTGCGGGCGGCAATGGCAACCTTGAAGCCATTGGCGATGAGCCAGTCGAGCCCGGCCACCGCCTTCGCCCAGGTCATCTCGCCGCGCTCGGTCTCGTGCAGGGTCTCACCGTAGTGGTCGAGGCTCACCCGCAGCGTGAGCCGGCCGGGAAAGCGGCGGTTGAGATCGAGGAGGCCCGACTTGATCCTGGGGCGCTGGATCGGCTGCATGGCATTGGTGAGGACCAGCACCTGGAACCCGCGCGCCAGCGCGTCCTCGATCAGGCCCAGGATCTGAGGGTTCAGGAACGGCTCGCCGCCGGTGAAGCCGATCTCGGGCGTGCCGAGCCCCGCCGTGGCAATCTCGTCGTAGAAGGCTCTTGCCTCGTCGCGGCTGATGTAGGCGATGCGGTCGTTGCTGGGGCTCGACTCGATATAGCAGTTGCGGCAAGTGATATTGCAGAGCGTGCCGGTGTTGATCCAGAGCGTCTCAAGCCTTATCAGCGCCACGCTTGCCCGCGGCTCGCCCGCCGCGGTCCAGTCGGGGTGTTCGAACTTCGCCAGTGGGTGGGGGGCCTGCGGCGGTCGAAGCTCGCTCATGGTTGCTCATCCCATCTCGCGTAATGCACCTACGCCCCAGAGCGGTGGGCGCGGCGGCTTATTCCCTATTCTCGCGGCTGCAAAGGGCAGCAGCGCCGGCGTTCGCACCCCGTCGCCCGGTTGAGCCCACCCGCTTCGCGCGTCTCCTAACGGCGGATTACGCCATCACGGCGGCGCTGTGTCCCAGAATTGCTGCCACCATCTCGCCGATCGCAAGCGAAGCCGTGAGCCCGGGGCTCTCGATGCCAAACAGGGCGACGAGGCCGGGCAGGCCGTGCTTGTCAGGCCCGTGGATGGCGAAGTCGGGTACAGGCTCGCCTTCACGATAGAGCTTGGGTCGGATGCCCGTGTAGTCAGGGTGGAGACGGCTGGCATCAAGGCCTGGATAGTAGCCGCGGATGAAACTCAAGAACTTCTCCAGTTTCTCGGGCGCGAAACCGTAGTCGATCGCGGGCACCCACTCGATATCGGGGCCGAACTTGCAGCGCCCGCCGATGTCCACGGTGGCGTGTAGCCCCAGCCAGGCGCCGTCGGGCATGGGATAGATATGCCGCTTAAACGGGGAGGGGCCGGAGAGCGCATAGTACTGGCCCTTGGCGTAGTATGTCTCGGGCGGCGCGTAGCCCGCGCCATAGCTCAGGGTGCGCGCGAGCCTGGTCGCCGACAGCCCCGCAGACATGACGAGGTTGCGGCAGGTAATGGCACCCGGCGACTCGCCGCCGGTGACGAGACGGTAGAAGCCAGCGCCCGTGCGCTCCACCCGCTCCACCGGGCACCGCAGGATCACCGACCCGCCGTTGGCCTCAATGTGGCCGTGCAAGGCCAGCATGTAGCCGTGGCTGTCGATGAGGCCGGTGGAGGGCGAGATCAATGCCGCCACGCAGGCGAGCTCGGGCTCCAGCGCGCGCGCGGCGTTGGCACCGAGCGGCTCCAAGTCCGTGACGCCGTTTCTCTCCGCCGTCGCCTTGATGGCGGCGAGCTTGGGGAGTTGGCCGTCATGGCTGGCCGCGATCAGTTTGCCGCACCGGGCATGGCCGACATTGTTCTCGGCGCAGAAGCGGTAGATGAGCGCCTTACCGCGCACGCACAGAACGGCGCGCAGGCTGCCGGGTGGGTAGTAGATGCCGGCGTGGATCACCTCGCTGTTGCGCGAGGACGTCTCCGAACCGATCAGCGCGTGCTGCTCCAGCACCATCACTTCGTGACCGGCGATCGTGAGCGCGCGCGCAACGGCGAGGCCTACCGCCCCAGCGCCCACGACGACGGTCTCCACGTCTGCGCTCATGGCGAGCTGGCGGGGGCTGGAGGCGGCCGAAAGGCCTGCCGAGTCGACTGCAAGGAGAGGGATTTTTGGCGCGGAGAGAATTCTTTGCTTGCATCGAACAAACAAAGAACGTAGATTGAACGAAGGGGGACTGTTAGCGCTTTGGGTCGAAGCATGGACTTGATCTTGGCCTTCCTCGCCGGAAGCGGCTTGGGGGCCGCCGCCGGTGGGCTTGTGCTCTATGTCGTGCGGCGCCATTTGCGCGCCGAGCTTGGCGTTGCGCAAGAGGCCGAAGCAGCGCGCTTGGCGGAGCTAGCCGCCGCGCGCGACAACGCCCAAACGTGGCAGGAGCGATACCAGGGCGAGCAGGTCGCGCGTGCCGCCCTCGATGCGCGCGTGCGGGAGCAGTCACAGGCGCATAGTGAGAAGCTCGCCCTGCTCGCGCAGGTGCGCGGCGAGATCGAGAAGGACCTCAGGTCTATCGCCGCCGACGCCCTGCGCGCCAATCAAGGCAGCTTTGTCGAACTGGCCAACGAGATCCTGGAGAAGCACAAGCTAGGTGCGGACGCCGATCTCGCCGCCCGCCAGAAGGCGGTTGAGACCCTGGTGACGCCCCTGCGGGAAACGCTGCAGGGCTACAAGATCGAGGTCGAGGAGCTTGAGCGGACACGGGCCCACGCCTTTGGCATGCTGACCGCGGAGATCAGGGGCGTGGCCGAGGCCCAGCAGGCTGTACGTGCGGAGACGGCGAAGCTCGTCAACGCCCTGCGTGCCGCGCCGAAGACGCGGGGGCGGTGGGGCGAACAGACGCTGCGCAACGTACTAGAGCTGTCCGGCCTGAGCGCCTATTGCGACTTTGCTAGCGAGGAGAGTTTCGCCCGCGATGGCGGAACGGTGCGGCCCGACGTCATCATCCGGCTTCCCGGCGAACGCCGCATCGTCGTTGACGCCAAGACCTCGCTGTCGGCTTATCTGGATGCGGTGGAGGCCACCGACGAGGCCGAGCGTGAGCGCCAGCTGGCGCTGCACGCCGCCCAGCTCAGGGCGCACATGAGGGCGCTTGCGGGCAAGTCCTATCGCGATCTCGTTCCAAGCCCCGACTTTGTGGTGATGTTCGTGCCAGGCGACAATTTCTATGCCGCAGCGGCCGAGCGCGACCCCTCCCTGTTCGAAGATGCGGCCGCGCAGGGGGTGGTCATCGTCACCCCGGCCACGCTTATCGCGCTCGCCAAGGCCGTCGCCTACGGCTGGCGGCAAGAGAAGGTGGCCGAGAACGCTCAGCGCGTGCACGACCTGGGCTGCGAGCTCTATCGGCGGTTGGGCCGGATGGCGGAGCACATCTCCCGCTGCGGCGACACCCTCGGCCGCTCGGTGCAACACTACAACCAGCTGGTCGGCAGCCTCGAGCACTCGGTCATGCCCCAGGCCCGGCGCTTCCATGAACTTGAGGTCGAAGGCACCGCCACGGAGCTGGCGCTGCTCGCTCAGATCGAGGTGCAGCCCCGCGCGCTACGCCCGCAGCCTGAGGCCGAATCGATCGGGGACACGGCCCAGACCGCGGCCCAGACCACAGCCCGGACCACAGCCAAGAGCACAGCCAAGAGCACAGCCAGGGACTTCGCCAGGGACTTCGCCAAGGACATCGCCGACGCCCCGAGGGACAAGCCGGAGGCCGCGTAGGCTCGGGTCGCGGTTGGGGAGAGAACCGCGCTGCCGGGCCGCCCCCTGGGCGACTCAGTTTAGAGATGCCGCCCTATGAATCGTGAGGAGACTGCGACCGCATGCCCCTGCTCCAGCTCAACCGCCAGCCGAAGCCTCACGCGCACGCGCTGGGCGAGTGCCCGCTCTGCGAGCAGCCGATCGGCCAGGACATCGCCCGCCGCGTCGAGGCGAGAATGCGCGAGCAGCGGGAGGCAGCAATCGTTCAGGCCCGCGCCGAGATGACCGTGGCGGCCGATGAGGCCGCGGCTGCGGCGCGCAACGAGGCCAAGGCCGAGGCCGAGGCCGCAGCAACGGCGAGG
>JAFMSC010000411.1 GCA_017353825.1 Hyphomicrobiaceae bacterium
CAGTGAGGACGGGGCCCGAGACGCAGGAGCGCCACGCCATGCTGCGCTGCCGCAGCAACAACACCGCGATGAGAACCGCCCTCGGCGCGCTCGTGCTGGTCCTGGCGGCGCTGCCAGGCGCATCCGCGCAAGACTTGACAAGCCATCTCGACCTCACCTCCGCCGAGTTCACGCAAGCGGACATGACCCGTGTCGAGCTCGAATCCGCCCTCTCCGCAACGGCTCCGGGTTCCTTTCTCGACCTCACCGGCCGGCGCCTCAACGGCCTTGACTTGACAGGCCTCGACCTGCGGCGCACCCGCCTCCAGGCTGCGCGCCTTAACCATGCCAAGCTGGCCGGCGCCAACCTCGACGGCGTGAGCCTGGACCAGGTATGGGCCCTCGACGCAGATCTCACCGGGGCCAGCCTCAAGGGTGCCAGTCTGTTCGCGGCGCAGCTGATGGGAGCCAAGCTCGACGGCGCCGACCTCACCGCTGCCCGGGTGACCGGTGATTTGTCGCGCGCCAGCCTCAAGGGCGCCAGCCTCGACCGCGCCGACTTCTCCGCGGACATGAAGAACCAGTCCATGGGGCTGATGCGCGGCATCCTTCGCTCGGCCAGCCTCGACGGCGCGAGCCTCGCCAACGCCAACCTCGCCCGTGCCGTCCTGGAGTTCGCCTCGCTCAAGGACGCACGACTGGTTGGCGCAAACCTTGCCGGCAGCGAGCTGGCCGGCGCCGACCTTCAGGGTGCGGACGTATCGGGCGCCGACTTCGCCGGCGCCGATGTAACCTCCGCCCGCCTCAAGGGCCTCATTGGCCGCGACCGCGTGCTCAACCTTGATCGCGCCCGCAACCTCGACCGGGCCTACGTAGATTAGGTTGGGTCGGTGCCAGAGCCTTTGGTCCGATCGCGCACTACGACGACGTTGGGCTGCGCAATATTCCGCTGAGCATGGCGACGTGCCGCCGCCGAGACCTGCTGCGGGCGCTGGCCGGTTTGGGCACAAGGTTCTGGCAGCCGGGCGTAGGTCTCGTTCAGCCGGCCCCGGCATAAGGAAAACGCTGAAAATTGCCAGCCCGCCCGCCACGATCGACGCTGTCGCCAGCGTCCATCCGATGCCCGCATCCGGCCTTCGCGATATTTGCTGTCGCGATATTTTGTAGAACATAGCGGAGAAGTGTGCTTCCCTGGCTGGGGGGCGCGCAGAAGACGCCCCACGGGAGGCGGGCATGGACCTTGTGGGACGCAGATGGCTTGGGCGGATGCTGGGTATTGCCGCCGGGCTGCTGATGGGCTGGCCGGTGCCGCAGCCGGTTCCCGCCCAGGCCCAGGGGCGGGGTGGCGATGTTGTGGTGTTCGCGGCGGCGAGCCTCAAGAATGCCCTCGATGCCGTCAATGCGCAGTGGCAGAAAGAGGCCGGCAAGTATGCCAAGATCTCCTACGCGGCCAGCTCCGCGCTCGCCAAACAGATGCAAGAGGGCGCGCCGGCGCAGATGTTCGTCTCCGCCGACCTCGACTGGATGGACTACGTGGAGAAGAAGGGCCTGATCAAGCCGGAGACGCGCTTCAATCTGCTCGGCAATCGCATTGTACTGATCGCACCCAAGGACAGAGGCAGGCCAGTGGCGATCGCGCCGGGCTTCGATCTCGCCAAGGTTCTGGGCGATGGGCGCCTCGCCATGGCCAACGTCGAATCGGTGCCAGCGGGCAAGTATGGCAAGGCCGCCCTGGAGAAGCTCGGGGTGTGGGCCAGCGTGTCTGGTCGATTGGCGCAGGCCGAGAACGTGCGCGCCGCCCTACGCCTGGTTTCGCGCGGGGAGGCGCCGGCTGGCATCGTCTACCAGACCGACGCGGCTAGCGAGCCGGGGGTCGCCATCATCGCCACGTTTCCCGAGGACACACACCCGCCCATTATCTACCCCATCGCCCTCACCACGGGCGCCGGCGCGGACGCCGTCGCGTTCCTCGCCCATATCAGGTCGGACAAGGCCAAGCTGTTGTTCCAAGCGCAAGGCTTCACGGTGCTGAACGCTGGGCGCTCCTGACCCCGTTGGGGACCGTGACGTCGGCTGACGTCGGCCGCCATCGACTTGGCCGCACTCGTGCTAAGGCTCGCCCCATGCCCTGGCTGACCCTCAGCCCCGAAGAATGGACGGCGGTGCGACTAAGCCTGTGGGTGGCTTCGGTGGCCACCGTGGTCAGCTTGCCGTTCGGCCTCGCCATCGCCGTCGCCCTAGCACGGGGGCGCTTCTGGGGCCACACCATGCTCAACGGGCTCGTGTTGCTTCCGCTGATCCTGCCGCCCGTCGTGACCGGCTATATCCTGCTCATCCTGTTCGGGCGGCGCGGGCCCATCGGCGCGTTCCTGGCGGAGCACCTGGGGCTCGTGTTCTCCTTCCGCTGGACCGGCGCCGCGCTCGCCTGCGGTGTCATGGGCTTTCCGCTGATGGTGCGCGCCATCCGCCTATCGGTGGAGGCAGTGGACAAGCGCCTGGAGGAGGCTGCCGGCACGCTGGGCGCCAATCGCGCGTGGGTGTTCCTCACGGTGACGCTGCCGCTGATCGTGCCCGGCATCCTCACCGGCATGGTGTTGGCGTTCGCCAAGGCCATCGGCGAGTTCGGCGCCACCATCACATTCGTGTCCAACATCCCCGGCGAGACCCAGACGCTGCCCTCGGCCATCTACACCTTACTGCAGGTGCCGGGCGGCGACGCCGGCGCGTTCCGGCTCACGCTCGTCTCCATTGCCATCGCCATGCTGGCGCTCGCGGCGTCCGAGCTGCTGGCGCACCTTGCCAACCGCCGGCTCGACATCGAATGACGCTCGCGGTCGACATCGGCCACCGCCTTGGCCGGTTCCGGCTCGACGTAAAGTTCGAGGCGGAGGGCGGGCTGATTGCCCTGTTCGGCCGCTCGGGCGCGGGCAAGACCTCGGTGGTCAACATCATCGCCGGCCTCGTCCGCGCCAACCGGGCGCGCATCGAAATCGGCGGCACGCTGCTGGTCGATACCGCAGCCGGCGTGTTCGTGCCGAGCCACCGCCGCCGGGTGGGCTACGTGTTCCAGGAGGGCCGCCTGTTCCCGCACCTTACGGTGCGCCAGAACCTGCTCTACGGCCGCTGGTTCGCCGGGCGCAGGGACGGCGCGGGGCGCGGCGACGACTTCGAGCGCGTGGTGGACCTGTTGGGCATGGGCCACCTCATTGATCGGCGCCCCGGCCGCCTCTCGGGCGGCGAGAAGCAGCGCGTTGCCATCGGCCGGGCACTGCTGGCCGATCCGCGCTTGCTCCTCATGGACGAGCCGCTCGCCTCCCTCGACGAGGACCGCAAGGCCGAGATCCTGCCCTACATCGAGCGCTTGCGCGACGCGAGCAAGGTGCCCATCGTCTACGTGAGCCACGCCATCGCCGAGGTCGCGCGGCTCGCGACCACCGTGGTGCTGATCGCCGGCGGCAAGGTTGTTGCCGCCGGACCTACCGCGCTGCTGATGCAGCGCCTCGACATCCAGGCTCTCACCGGAGGTGCCGACGCTGGCGCCGTGATCGAGGCCAGGGTGGAGCGTCACGACGATGCCGCCGGCCTCACCGAGCTGTCGTCCCGCGCGGGCCGGTGGCGGCTCAACCGCATCGACGCGGCCTTGGGGGCGCGGATTCAGCTCCAGGTGCGCGCCCGCGACGTGATCCTGGCGCGGCAGCTGCCGTCCCACATCAGTGCGCTCAATGTGCTGCCGGGCGTGGTGGCCGGCGTTGGTGCGCGCGACACACCCGTCGTCGAGGTGCGCGTGGATTGCAATGGCGAGGCGCTCATCGCCCGCCTTACCCGCTACTCGGCCGATCAGCTGGGCCTTGCGCCCGGCGTGCCGGTGTTCGCCATCGTCAAGGGCGTGTCCTTTGACCGCCCGGGCCTCGACGCCCCCATCCGCGTCCGACCAGATGCCAGCGATGCCTAGGTGATGCCGGCCGCGCGCTGGGACGAGACCAGGGACCAAGGGTCCGTCTGCGGTCGCCCCCTGGGTCCGCC
>JAFMSC010000412.1 GCA_017353825.1 Hyphomicrobiaceae bacterium
GGCCACGGCCGCCTCCACCTGGTCTTGGAAACGGATATCGCAGGCCATGGGCAGGGCCTTGCCGCCGGCCTTCTCGATCTCCTTGGCGGCCGTGTGGATGGTGCCTACCAGCTTGGGGTGCGGCTCGGCGGTCTTGGCGGCGATGGCGATGTTGGCGCCGTCGCGCGCGGCCCTGAGCGCGATGGCGAGACCGATGCCGCGGCTGGCCCCGGTGATGAACAGGGTCTTGCCCGCAAGGGTCGCCGTGGGCGTGGTCATGGTGGTCTTTCCTCTCCTCGCAGCGTGTGACGCGGTTTAGCGAAGTTCCCCGTGAGCTGAGCAGGATTCTTCTGTCGTTTCAATCTGTTGAGATTGAAGCGACGGCCTTGGTCCTGTCTACACGGTGATGGCGGCGATGAGATCGAGGGCTTTGAGCTGCTTGGGATTGGGCCGCGTGGTGAGGGTGAAGGTGGCCTCGCCGATCCTGGCGTTCGCGGAGCGCACCGTGTTGCGGACGATGGCGGCCATATGGGCGAGCAGGCGGGTGAAGCTCATCGCCGGCGTACCGTCTTCCAGCCGGCGGCTGTGCGCCTTGGCAAGCGCCGCGTTCGAGCGCCTGGCGGGCGCTACCGGATCGCGCTCGCCCGCTTGGAATGTCCGAGCATGGGCTGGATGAAGCGGATGTCGGCCCCGTTGTCGAGCATGTGGGTGGCGCAGGCGTGGCGGAACAGATGGCAGGCGCCGGGCTGGGCGATGCCGGCCGCCTCCAGGTGGCGCTTGACGAGGTCGCCGAGCTTGCCCGGGTCGAAGGGCTACCCGTCGTCGTCGAGGAACAGCGTCTGCTCGGCCGGAGCCGCCGCCAGAGCCAGGCGCACCTCGTCGCGGTACCTGGCGACCCAGGCACACGCCCGTGCCCCGATGGGCACCATGCGGTCGGTGCCGCCGTTGCCCTGGCGCACCATCAGCGCGCCGCCCTCGGTGTCGACGTCGTAGAGCTTGAGGCCCACCGCCTCCATGCGGCGGATGGCGGTCGAGTAGAGCGTCTCCAGGATGGCGCGGGCGCGGATGCCCTCGGGCGTGCCCACGTCGGCGGCGTTCAGCACCGACTCCACCTCGGCAATCGTGAGCAGGCCCTTGGGCAGGCTCTTGGGCTTCCTCGGCAGGTCGAGGTCGGCGGCGGGGTTGTAGAGCAGGTGGTTGTTCTTCGTCATCCATTTGAACCAGGCCTGCAGCGGCAGGATGGGGCCGAGCTGGGCGGTGACGGAGAGCGGCTGCCCGTTGGGTTTCCTGTGATGATAGATGTGGCGCTGGTAGCGCTCCAGGATCGGCCGGGTGATGTCCTGCGGCCTGTCGAGGCCGCGCTCGCCACACCAGGCAATGAAGCGGACGATCGCGAAGCGCTGGTGCGCGATGGTGTGCGGCGAGTAGCCGGCGATCTCCTCCCATTCGTGGAAGGCGGCCTGGTAGCCGGAGAGCAGGCTGTTGCTGAGCGAGGTGGGCGAGGTCGGCTTGGCCGGCCTCGATGCCTTGCCGGTGGGGCGCGCCGGCCCGCGGCGGATGACGCGCGGCATGGACTTACTCTCCCGCGGTGAGAGGAGCGGCTAAAGGAGGAGCCGCTGCGGCCGGTGCGTGCGGGTACGACGACACGGGCGCGGCGTTCCCTAAGCCGAAGTTCGTGAGATTATTCGGTGCGCCCCGACGGCGCGTAGCACCAGTGGAGGTAGGTTTCACCCAGAGAGTTGTCGATTGATCTGGTAGCTGGCAAGCGGCTCGGACGGGCCGGAGCCTTGCGACAAAGGCCGCCTTGGGCGGTTGAGCGAGCCAGTGGGCCGTAACGCGAGTGAAGCCTGAGCAGGCCTTGTATGAGGGCCCGGAAGTCAAGCACCAAGTGGCCCGCGCGCTCCCATTTCTTCTCTTGTCGTCATTTCCCTTGTTCGGCCGCGCCGCAGGCTTTCCCTCGCCCCGACCACAGGATGCTGACGCCGGCGCGCGCAGGGCGTGTCAAGGCTGGCCGCTCTTCAGCGCCCACCCGAAGGGCTCGGCCTTGACACGCACGAGCCCGACGGCACGCTATTCACGTCGGGGCCGCGGCTTGACCGCTTGACCAGTGATCCAAGGGGAGCTCGCCATGGGGGCGCACATTTCGACGCGCCGCAACCTTGTATTCGGCAGGTCCTTTCGGTCCTGACCATGATGCAGTCATACGCATCGGCAGCGAAACTCCGGGCGGCGGGCCCATTCTCGAAAGCGGTATTGGACGCCATGGCCTGCTACGGGTGGCCACCACCTCGGATCGTTGATCGGAGCGGACCGATTAAGGCTCGTCAGCTTCCGAGAACTTCGTCACACCTCCTGCTAGGCTGCTCGCATCACAACGCCGGCTGGCACTTCGCCGGCTGTGACCAGGCGCCACAGCGCTATGAGGAGCTTGCGTGCGAGCGCAACGATCATTGTGTTGCGGGTGCCCGCGCGGGCGTTCGCCGTCCGCATCCGATACCACTGCGGCAGTGCACTATCGTTCTGGAACCTGAGGAAGCGCCAAGCCAGTTGGATCATGCCTCGCCGCACCCGAGCGTTTCCGGCTCTGGCAAGCCCCTTCTCCCGTCGCTTCCTGCCGCTTTCGTCGGGTGAGCCCGTGATGCCTGCATAGCGGGCGACGGCTCTTCGATCCCGCATGTTTCGCGAGAGAACCTCGTGCACGAGCATGTCCGCGGTCTCTATCCCGACGCCGATCACGCGTGCAAGCAGGCGCACCATTGCATGAGTTCGTTCCTTCGGAGCTTGCTCCAGCCGCTGGAGGCGCGCTTCCTCGATCTCCTTGATCTGATCCCGCACGAAGCGCAATCGCGCCATGTCGCGACGCATTTCGGCAATCGTATTGGGTGGCAGAGGCACCCCCTCTGGTGTACGTAGTCTCGCCAGGAACTCTGGTGCCTTGCGCAAAGTCGGCTTGAAGCTTCGCACTCCAAACCGGATAAGGCACGCCTTCATCCGATTGATGATGCGGGACCGCTCGCAAACCAGATTCTCGCGCTCACGGTTCGCCCGCTTCGCGTCCTCTTCCTCGATGGTTGGGATCGCCGCCATGTGGCAATGGTGAGGTTCGCCGCGCAGCCAGCCGATAAAGGCACGCTTCAACAGCTCAGTATCCAGCCGATCCGTCTTCGCCCGGCGGTGCTCACGCGACACGGCAACGCTCGACGCATGGATCACATAGGCTTCGACGCCACGCGCCCGCAGCCACCGCGCCAGCCAGAAGCCGTCGCGCCCAGCCTCAAAAGCTACCGCCACCCGCCTGACGTTGTGACCGACCTTGATCGCTTCCGCTTGCCAACGGTGCAAGAGCTTGAGCAACGCATGCTCGTCGACTGCCAGCTTCTTCAATGGGTGGCGTTCGATGCCCGGCACAATCCCCGCGACGAGCCAGCTGTTCAAGCTCATCTCCACAACGGCTATCAGGGTGCAGTCCTGCTCGAAAGCGACGCGGGCTCGGTTGAAGTCGCAGGGTTGGGGCATCGGAACACTCCATCGGCTCGATCTTCCGGCGACGACGGTGCCACACCCTCGACGCCCCCCATAGCATCTCGAAAGTGATGTCGCGGATGCCGACCCGCCCGAATAACGGGGAAGGCCGCGTGGGATGGGCAAGCAATCGACACATGCACCCGTCTCGATCCGCCGGGGTAGATGCTATGGGGCGGGCGGCGAGGAAGCTGCATCCATCGGCAGACTGATGTTACCCGAGCGATGGCACCCATCGGCGCTGGAGTTGACCGACCGATGGAGCCCCCCATGCGAAAGCCAAAGCAGCACAAGCTGAATGATCTGAGCCGATCCCTTGCAGCCCTCGACGGCGTCCCGCGTGGCTGTGAGCGGCTTGGTCCAGACGGGTGACAGCCCCGGGAGAAACGGCGTAGCTTCGACCATGGCGGCGGCGAATCCGGTGCGTGACGCGCGCACTCTGTTTCGACACCAGAATGTTACGCGAATCCAACTGCTTCGTCGCCGCCTTTCGAGTCGCA
>JAFMSC010000087.1 GCA_017353825.1 Hyphomicrobiaceae bacterium
CGCGGCCCCGAGCCCGGTGCCGCGCAGCACCGCCGGCCAGGCCCTGCGCGCTTCGTCGGCGTTCGGCCACAGGCTGCCGATGGCATGGCGCACGCTGCGCTCGATGGCGGAGCGGTCGAGGTTGCGCATGATCTCGGAGATGCCGAACAGGCCCATCGCGACCGGGATGAAATCGATGCCGTCGTAGAGCAGGCCGACTCCGAAGGTGTAGCGCAGCGTTCCGCTTTGCGTGTCGGTGCCGACGATGCCGAACAAGAGCCCGAGGAACACCATTCCGAGCGCTTTGACGACGGAGCCGTGGGCCAGCACGATCGCGGCCACGAGGCCAAACAACATCAAGGCGAAGTATTCCGGCGACACGAAGCGGTCGTTGACGGCGGCCAGCGCCGGGGCGAAGCCGGCCAGCACGAAGGTGCCGACGCAGCCCGCCACGAACGAGCCCACCGCGGCGATGCTCAAGGCCGCCCCCGCACGGCCCTGCTTGGCCATTTGGTAGCCGTCGATGCAGGTGACTACCGAGGATGATTCTCCCGGCAGGTTCACCAGAATGGCCGTGGTCGAGCCGCCGTACTGGGCACCGTAGTAGATGCCCGCCAGCATGATCAGCGCACCCAGGGGCGGCGCGCCGTAGGTGATCGGCAGCAGCATGGCGATGGTGGCGACCGGGCCGATGCCCGGCAGCACGCCGATGGCCGTGCCGAGCAGCACGCCGATCAGGCAGAAGGCCAGGTTCACCGGCGTCACGGCGGCGCCGAAGCCGGTGGCGAGGTGGGCGAGGATGTCCATCTCAGTGCACCCACACCGGGATCGGCTGCCCGAGCAGATAGACGAACAGCACGACCGAGAAAGCGGCCATGGCGAGCGCCAGCGCCGCGACCTCGAACCAGCGCAGCCCCCGTGCCGCCACGCCTGAGATAACCGCCACGGCCACAACCGAAGCGGCGAGCCCGACGCGCTCGATCAAGAGGCCGAAGGCGACGATGGCGGCGAGGATCAGGAGCTGCGGCCAGAGCGCGCTGCGCTCGATCGGCTCGCCCGCGACCGCCAGCGAGCGCACCAGCAGGAACGCGCCGGTGGCGATCAGGGCGATGCTCATCATGATCGGGAAGAAGCCAGGCCCCATGCGCGAGAGGGTGCCGACCGGGAAATCGCGCCCGAACCACAGCCCCGCGCAGCCGAAGGCGATGAACAGCACCCCCGACCAGAAGTCCCTGTGATCCTTCACACGCGCCATGCCTCCCCTTGCGTCTTGCGGGACGCGTCTTGCGGGACGCGTCGGCCCGGTTCAAGATTTTGTTTCCGACCACACGCGAGCCTTCGGAAGCCCATATCAAGACCTCCGATTGAATCCGCTTTTCTTCGAATGTCCGCCCGGTGCGGGAGCGTGTCAATTGCCCCCATCGCCCAAGGCCCGAGCAGGGAGCGCGAGCGCACCCTTAAGCTGCGGGGCCGCGCACCGCGGCGCGGCCAATCCGCTCACGCCGTCGTGGTCTTGATGTCCGTGGTCTTGATGTCGATGAACTTGATCTGGGGATTGCGCTCCGCCGTCCATTGCAGGTTGAAGGCGGAGGAGGCCAGGAACACGTGGGCGCCGTCGAGGTCGGTGGCGACGGTTGAGCGATTGCGCTCCACGAAGCGCGCCAGCGCCGCGGCATCGTCCGACGCGATCCAGCGCACCTCCTCGCACGGTGCCTGGTCGAAGCCGGTCTCGAGACCGTACTCGTTGCGCAGGCGGTCGGCCAGCACGTCGAGCTGAAGCGCGCCGATCACGCCGACAATGGGCGGGGTGCCGTCGCGAGGGCTGAACACCTGCACCACACCCTCCTCGGCCATCTCGCGCAGCGCCTCGCGCAGCTTCTTGGCGCGGATCGCATCCTCCAGGCGGATCCGGCGCATGATCTCCGGCGCGAAACTCGGGATGCCCAGGAACGTGATGTCCTCGCCCTCGGTGACGGCGTCGCCGATCCTGAGCGTGCCGCGATTTGGGATGCCCACGACGTCACCGGCGTAGGCCTCCTCGGCCAGCGAGCGGTCCTGGGCGAAGAAGAATTGCGGCGCCGCGAGCGCCATGGTCTTTCCCGTGCGCGGCACCTTCACCCTCATCCCGCGCGTGAGCTTGCCGGAGCACACCCGCATGAAGGCGATCCGGTCGCGGTGGTTGGGGTCCATGTTCGCCTGGATCTTGAACACCACGCCGGTCATGGCCTTCTCGGCCGCCTCCACTGTGCGGGTGGCCGCCGCTTGGGAGCGCGGCGGCGGCGCGTAAGCGATCAGCGCCTCCAGGATGTCCCGCACGCCGAAGTTCTTGAGCGCACTGCCGAAGAAGACGGGCGTCAGCGTGCCCTCGCGGAACTTGGCAAGATCGAACTTGCCGCACGCTGTCTGGACCAGTTCGATCTCGTCCCGCCACGCCGGCGCGGCGTCCTCGCCCAGGAGCGCGGCGATAGCCCGATCGTCCGGCCCCGACACCGGCGTGCCCTCAGGCTCGCGCTCCAGCTGGCGCAGGCGCGGCTGCAACAGGTCGTAGGTGCCCTTGAAGTCGCGCCCCCGGCCCACCGGCCACACCATGGGCGCGGTCTCGATGGCGAGCGTGCGTTCGATCTCGTCCAGCAACTCGAGCGGGTCCTGGCTCTCGCGGTCCATCTTGTTGATGAACGTGACAATGGGGATGTCGCGCAGGCGGCAGATCTCGAAGAGCTTGAGCGTGCGCGCCTCGATGCCGCGGGCGGCATCGATCACCATGATGGCGGAATCGACGGCGGTGAGCGTGCGGTAGGTATGATCGGAGAAGTCCTCGTGACCGGGCGTGTCGAGCAGGTTGAACACCGCCTCGCCGTATTCGAAGGTCATCACCGAGGTAACAACCGAGATGCCGCGCGCCCGCTCGATCGCCATCCAGTCCGACCGCGTGTTGCGACCGTCGCGCTTGGCCTTGACCTGTCCCGCGAGCTGGATGGCGCCGCCGAACAGGAGGAGCTTCTCGGTGAGCGTGGTCTTGCCTGCGTCGGGGTGGGAGATGATGGCAAACGTGCGCCGCCGCGCGATCTCGCGCGCCAGGGGATTGGGCGCGGCCTTGCGCGCCTTCTCGGTTGCCTCCTGCTGGGCTGTCAAGGCGGCTGCGGTGTCTTCCATAGGTCTCAAGGGGCTGCGTCGGGCGCCTCTATAGCACCGTTCGCCTCGCCGGATGCAACCGACCGAATATGGTGACCGGCAGGCGCCTATTCCAGCGAGTGAACCCAAGCGAGGCGATCCGGGACGGTGAAGCGCTGCTTAAGCCCTTGCGAGGCGGTTCCGGCTCAGCGTCGCTGCTCGCCTTCGGCTCCGCGTTGGCTCAGCGTCCTGCTCGCCTTCGGCTCGCGTGGCTTGGGCCCGAATGCTGGGCAAACTTACCGCCGTTCCTGGGCGCGGCGCAGGGCGGCGGCGAAAGCGCTTTCCGTCGGCGCCGAACCACGCGCTGGAGGCACGCTGCCCCGGGTATCGGAGGCCTGGGCCGACGGGCGGCCGTTCGGGGACGGCGCGCTGCGGTCGATGGCGCCGGAGCGCATCGTGAGGGAGATGCGCTTTCTCGCCACGTCCACCTCCTTGACACGCACCTTCACCACGTCGCCGGCCTTCACCACCTGGTGCGGGTCCTTGACGAACCGGTCCGCCAGCTCGGACACATGCACCAAGCCGTCCTGGTGCACGCCGATGTCCACGAAGGCGCCGAACGCTGCCACGTTGGTCACCACGCCTTCCAGCTCGATGCCGGGCTTCAGGTCGCCGATTTTCTCCACGCCCTCTTTGAACGTGGCGGTCTTGAACTCTGGGCGCGGGTCGCGGCCGGGCTTTTCCAGCTCGGCGATGATATCGGTGATCGTGGGTATCCCGAAGATCTCATCGGCGAACGCCGCAGGCTTCAGCGCCTTGAGGAAGGTCCGGTCCCCGATCATCGCCTTGATGGGCCTCCCCGTGGCCGCCGCGATCTTCTCCACCACGGGGTACGCCTCGGGGTGCACCGCCGAGGCATCGAGCGGGTTCTTGCCGTTCATGATGCGCAGGAAGCCTGCCGCCTGCTCGTAGGCTTTGGGGCCCAGTCGCGGCACCTTCTTCAACGTGCTGCGCGAATTGAACGCCCCGTTCTCATCACGGTAGGCCACGATATTGGCCGCCAGCGTCCGGTTGAGGCCCGACACCCGTGTCAGCAGCGGCACCGACGCCGTGTTCACGTCCACGCCCACCGAATTCACGCAATCCTCAACCACCCGATCGAGCGAGCGGGCGAGTCCGGTCTGGTCCACGTCGTGCTGGTACTGGCCGACGCCGATGGCCTTGGGCTCGATCTTGACCAGCTCCGCCAGCGGGTCCTGCAGCCGCCGCGCGATCGACACCGCGCCACGCAGGGACACGTCGAGGTCCGGGAACTCCCGGGCCGCCAGCTCGGAGGCCGAGTAGACCGAAGCGCCAGCCTCCGACACCACCACCTTGGTGAGCTTGAGGCTGGGCAGCTTTGAGATCAGCTCGGCCACCAGCTTGTCGGTCTCCCGACTGGCCGTGCCGTTGCCCACGCTCACCAGCTCCACCTTGTGCTTCATGCACAGGGCCGCCAGCGCGGCGAGCGCGCCGTTCCAGTCGTTTTTCGGCTCGTGCGGGTAGGTGGTGTCCGTGGCCACCAGCTTGCCCGTGGCATCCACCACCGCGACCTTGACGCCAGTGCGAAAGCCGGGGTCGAGACCCATGGTCACGCGCGGGCCGGCCGGGGCCGCCAGCAGGAGATCCTTGAGGTTGCGCGAGAACACCGAGATCGCCTCGGCGTCGGCGCGCTCCTTGAGCCGCGCCAACAGGTCGGCCGAGGTCGAGGTTGCCATACGGCTCTTCCAGGCCAGCCGCGCCGTCTCGGCAAGCCAGGCGTCAGCGGGCCGCCCGCGGTCGGCAATGTTGAACGCCGCCCGGATCTTGGCCTCGGCCGGGTGCAACTTGTCCCCCGCGTGCGGCACATCGAGACCGAGAGCCAGCACCCCCTCGTTGCGCCCGCGCAGCATGGCAAGCGCCCGGTGCGAGGGCATGTCCTTGATGCGCTGGCCAAAGTCGAAATAGTCCGAGAACTTGGCGCCCTCGCCCTCCTTGCCCTTGGTCACCGTGGAGGCGAGCACGCCGTCGCTCCACTCCCACTCGCGCAGCTCGCCGACCAGCTTCGGCTCCTCGGCCATGCGCTCGATCAGGATGTGGCGCGCGCCCTCCAGGGCCGCCTTTGCGTCGGCCACACCCTTGTTGCCGTCTACGAAGGCCGCCGCCTCGGCGTCCGGCACCAGCGCCGGATCGGCGAGGAGCGCGTCGGCGAGCGGCTCCAGGCCAGCCTCGCGGGCGATTTGTGCCTTGGTGCGTCGCTTGGGCCGGTAGGGGGCGTAGAGGTCCTCAAGCACCACCTTGGTGTCGGCATCGTTGATGGCACGGGCCAGCTCCGCGGTGAGCTTGCCATGCTCCTCGATGCTTTTGAGCACCGTGGCGCGACGCTCCTCCAGCGCGCGCAGGTAACCAAGGCGCTCCTCGAGCCTGCGCAACTGCGTGTCGTCGAGGCCGCCCGTCCTCTCCTTGCGGTAGCGGGCGATGAACGGCACGGTGGCGCCTTCGCCCAGGAGTTCCACCGCGGCCGTCACCTGGCCGGCACCGACGCCGAGCTCCATCGCAATGCGTTGGTTGATCTTGTCCATGATCGAGCCTTCGTGTTGTCTTGACCGATGAAACCGCCGCTTCGATGCCACGATTCCCCGCCCCCGGCAGCCCGATCGCGGCCCGATCGAACCGCCCCGTTGTCGGCAAATGCCGCTGGCCGGTTGCGAGGCGACCCGGGTCGCACGCCGCGATCTCTAGCACCGCATACGGCTTGCCCAGCTCGAACACCGAGGCGGGAGGCGAGGTCATGGGCGTATTGACGCAGAGCCTGTGTGCCGTTCTCTCAAAGGACTTCCGCCGCAATTAAGGTCGGGTGATTGACCTCGATCCATGGTTACCATCATGGTTACCCTTGGCCGACACCGCCGCCTTCAGCGGCTTGCAAATCCGTGCGCAGGGGTGCTGGCAGCGACGTGCACGCAGAACGTAGCGATCTTGAGGCCAGCCCATGCTTGCCCGGCGGCCCCCCGTTGACCGCCCAGTCGACCCCCTGGCCGACGCGCTGGCCGACCCCCTGGCCGACCCCCTGGCCGACCCGTGGTGTCGGTTCGGGTGTCGGTTAGCATGGCCCGATCGTCCTTCCTGCTCGACCGCGGGCGCGCGCAGCAAAGAGGCGCCCTTCCCGCCCCGGGGAAGGCCGCCCCTTGCTCGGCGAAGGCGGCGCGGGCCGCGCTAGGCTTGCGGCGACAGCTTTTGCAGGGTGTCCACAATGGCAACCAGGTCGTTGATGAACTGGTCGCGTTGCCGGCCAGGCAGAGCCTCCAGGATGCGGTCATCGACGCGCTTGGCCAGAGGCTCGGCCGTACGCAGGGCCTTGCGGCCCTCGTCGGTCAGCTTAACGGCGTAGGCGCGTGCATCCTCCTTCGTGCGCCGCCGCTGCAGGAGCCCCTTGCGCTGCATGCGGCGCACGATGTCGGCCAGCGTCGACCGGTCGATGCCCGTGCGTTCCACGAGGCCGGTCTGGCTGAGCCCTTCGTTATGGGAGACCGTGACGAGCACGGCCAGCTGACGCGGGGTGAGGCCATCCACCTTCATCTCGGCATGGAAGATGTCCCCTGCGCATTGCCCCGCCCTGTGCAGTAGGTGGATCGGGGAGCGGTTGAGTCGATCAGTCGTGTCGCGCTTCATTGGCAAGTCCAGGGTGCCTCTGTTGAGCCGGGGTGCCGACCGCGCCACGCGGCACACGCCGGGGTGTGCGCAATCACCAAGCCGGCAGACGATCCGTGGCGGGTCAGTCTTATGTAAGATTACACGCTATTGGTTGACATGTCATCGTATTTTTTGATTCTTGTGACGTAGTGTCCCACCCTTGCGCTTCGACTTTGGTTGAAGACGTGCGGCTATCACACACGGTGCGGCTTGAGAGTCCCGCACGTGAAAGCCGGTCCAAGCCGGGTTGAGAAAGCCGCGCCTTGCATCGCTTCGTTGAATGCGCCTGCCCGGACCGGAGATCGGCGACAACCTGTGGATGTAACCGGAGCCGACAATCCGTAGAGGGTTAATCCTACGTAAGACTACAGGCGGCCGGTTGGCATGTCATCGGCATATTTGGCGCACCGCTTCGGCTGGCCATCGAGGGTGCCGCCGAATCGACACTGCGGTTAGCCCGCTTGTTGAGCTCGGGGACTCGCGCTGTGCGGCCCGAGGAGGGCTCAGTCTTTCGCTTCGTAGCGCTTGATGAGACCGACCTGGGCCACGGCGAACAGGAGGGTGAGCGGAAAGATGCCGACCTTGAACATGACCCAAGTCGGTTGTGAAAAGTTGCGCCACACCACCTCGTTGAACACGGCCAGCCCAACAAAGAACGCGAACCACCGCACGGTGAGCTTCTGCCAGCCCTCATCGGTGAGCTTGAGCGCCTCTCCCATGAGCACTTTGAGCAGGGAACGGCCCGTCACCAGCCCGAACGCCAGCACCCCGGCGAAGATGAGGTTAATGATCGTCGGTTTCATCATCACGAAGCGCGGGTCCCTGAGCCAGATCGTCAGGCCCCCAAACACCAGCACCAGGACTGCCGTAATAAGCGGGGGAAGGGAGAACCGCCGAAGCAGGGCGCGCGAGGCGGCGAGCGCGGTTAGCGTTGCCGCCATCAGCACGCCCGTGGCCCAGTAGATTCCCGACTCGGGCCGCCACCGCTCGGCGGAGTAGTAGGTCACAAAGAAGGCGATAAGCGGCCCAAAGTCGATCAGCAGTTTGGCGATGGGCATCGCCACCTCGGGACGCGTCTGGGGCCTTACCTCCTGGCTCATGATGACCTTGTCCACTATGACCTTGTCCACTGGTCCTGATGGTTGTTTCGCGTGTCTCCGGCTCCTGTCTCCGGCTCCTGTCTCCGGCTCAGGCCGCGGCGTCCTTGCCTTGCACCGCATTAGCCCCGCCGAAATGCCGCGGGTCGGGCAGGCGGTAGCGCTGCATGCGCCGCACCTGCCACCAGAAATAGAAACCCGTGGCGGGCATCACGACAAAAATCTTGAACAAGATCCAGATGTCCACGCCCGTGAAGAGATGGTTGAGCGCCAGCATCTCGACATCGTCAAAGCCCAGGCGCACCACCTCGTTCAAGATCGCCGTGACGAGGAAGAACAGCGCCGCATTGCGCGTGAGCTTGCGCCAGCCCTCGTCCGTGTAGTGGAACGTCTTGCCGAACACGAAGCGGAAGAAGTCATGGCCGGTTCGCTCGCCGATCCACAGCGCGGCCGCCACCAGCGAATTGAAGATCGTCACCTTGATCTGCACCCACATGGGGTCGTCGGTAATCAGGGTCAGGGCGCCGAACACAATGCTGACGCCTCCGGCGATGAACGGCATCACCGGCGGACGGCCGAGCACCCAGAGGCTCACCGTCAGCGACGCCACCGTAGCAACGATGAGCGCCCAGCAGCCGGCGGCGATCCCGTAGACGCCGTTGACGAGGAACATCGCCGCCAGCGGGCCGATCTCGCCCAGGACGCTGACGGTCTGCTCGGCGTTGAACGGAAAGTGCCGCCGCCGCCAATTCATTGCTTCCACAGTCACTTTCACCTTAAGGCGGCTCTTTGCGAGTCCGGCCCCCTCCCGTTGGCGTTCCCCCTCTATCCCAGCGCGATGGCGCGCGCAAATTCGGCGGCGTCGAACTCGGAGAGATCCTCCACCCCCTCGCCCACGCCGATGGCGTAGACGGGCAAACCGAACTTTGCCGAAATTGCCACCAGAATGCCACCCCTTGCAGTGCCGTCGAGCTTGGTCATGATGAGGCCGGTGACGCCCGCCTTTTCCTTGAACACTTCCACTTGGTTAAGAGCGTTCTGACCCGTGGTTGCATCGAGCACCAGCAGGACGTGATGGGGGGCCGCGGGATCGATCTTGCGCAGGACGCGAATAACCTTTTCGAGCTCGTCCATCAGGGCCTGCTTGTTCTGCAGGCGGCCGGCCGTGTCGATCAGCAAAACGTCGCAATTCCTCTCGCGCGCCCGGGTCAGCGCATCGAACGCCAGCCCAGCGGCATCGGCCCCGACGTTGCGAGCCACCACTTCGGCCCCGGTGCGCTCACCCCAGATCTTGAGCTGGTCGATAGCCGCGGCGCGGAACGTGTCGCCGGCCGCGATCATGACCTTGCTCCCTTGCCCGATCAGGCTGTGCGCGAGCTTGCCGATGGTGGTGGTCTTGCCGGTGCCGTTGACGCCCACCACCAGGATGACCTGCACGCCCTCCCCGCGTGAGATCAGCAGCGGCTTGGCCACGGGAGCCAGCACCCGCTCCACCTCAGCGGCCAGGACGGCGCGCACCTCCTCGGTGGTGATCTCCTTGTCGTGGCGGTCCTTTGCCAGCGTCTCGGCGATGCCGGCGGAGGTCTGGACGCCGAGGTCGGCCTGGATCAGCAGGTCCTCCAGCTCCTGTAGCGTGTCGGCGTCGAGCTTGCGCTTGGTGAAGACGCCGGCAATGTTCTGAGCTAGCTGGGTCGACGTCTTGGCAAGGCCCCGCCGAAGGCGCTGGAACCAGCTCAGCCCCTGCGGCGGCTGCGCCCCGGGCGAGCGCTGTGAAGACGCAGCCGGTGCGACGGGGTGGACCTCGACGGCGACGACGTCGCCCCCCCGTGGAGGCTCTGCCGCTTGCATTTCGACCGGCGGAAGCGAAGGTTCGCGTTCGCCACCCCGCGCCTCCTCCAAGGTCGGAACCGCTGGCTCGCGTGCGGGTCGGGGCTCATCCTGGCGCCCGAAGGCACGCCGGAAGGCTGAGAAAAACCGGTCTCGTCTTACGGGCTTGTCGTTCACGGGGCACACTTGGGGGCAAGCGGCGCGCCGCGCAAGCGAGACTGATCACAACCCGTGACACGAACCTTCACAAGCTCACCAGCCTGAGCGACGCCAGGATCGGTCTCCACCTCGGCAAAACCCGGTGTGCGGCCGAGGCCCGGCCGCTCCATCAACACCTGCGCCACCTGACCGACCTGCGCGCGGAGGTAGGCGGCCAACGCCGCGCTGCCCTTGTGCCGCAGCCGCGCGGCACGCTCCTTGACGGCGGCTCCGGCAACCTGGGGCATGCGGTCGGCCGGTGTGCCGGCGCGGCGTGAGAACGGGAAGACGTGCAGGAACGTGAGGCCGCAGTCGTCGACGAGCTGCAGCGAGTTGGCGAACATGGCCTCCGTCTCGGTCGGAAAGCCGGCGATCAGATCGGCGCCGAACACGACGTCCGGCCTCAGCCGCCGCACCAGCGCACAGAAGCCGACGGCGTCCGCGCGCGTGTGGCGCCGCCTCATGCGCTTCAGGATCAGGTCGTCGCCCGACTGCAATGACAGGTGCAGGTGCGGCATCAGGCGCGGTTCCTCGGCCAGCGCGGCAATGAGCTCGGCGTCGGCCTCCACCTGGTCGATCGAGGAAAGTCGCAGCCGAGGCAGCTCAGGCACGTGCCGCAGGATATGGCGCACCAGCCCGCCCAGCCGCATGCGGCCCGGCAGGTCCAGGCCGTAGGCGGTGAGGTCCACGCCCGTCAGCACAATCTCGGGATGCCCGGCCTCCACCAGCCTGCGCGCCTGCGTCACCACCTCCCCGGCCGGCACCGAGCGCGACGGCCCGCGGCCGAAAGGAATGATGCAGAACGTGCAGCGGTGGTCGCAGCCGTTCTGCACCTGCATGTAGGCGCGGGCGCGTGAGCCGAAGCCGTCGATCATGGCGGACGCCGTCTCGCGCACCGACATGATGTCGTTGACGACTACGCGGGGGCTGTCGGGAAGGCTCAAGGTGTGGAAGGTTTGGCGCCGCAACTTCTCGGCATTGCCGACGACAGCGTCCACCTCCGGCATGCGGGCGAACCGGTCCGGCTCGACCTGGGCGGCGCATCCCGTCACGAGGATGCGCGCCTCAGGGCTTTGCCGGCGCAACTTGCGGATGGCCTGCGTGGCCTGGCGCACCGCCTCAGCGGTCACCGCGCAGGTGTTGACGATCACCGCCCCGCCGAGCCCCGCCGCCTCCGCGTGGCGCCGCATCACCTCCGATTCGTACGCATTGAGCCGGCACCCCAAGGTGATAACCCGAACCGGACCGCTGCTGCCGCTGGAGCGCCGCGCAGATTGCCGTTCCACGCTCGGTCGGAGAGCCTCCAGGCTCGGCCAGGGAGGCCCAGCAGGAGGCCCAGCAGCAGGCCCAGCACGAGGGCCAGCCACCGTTTCTGTGCTCGGTGCTTGCGCCTGCCGCTCGGTGCCGCGCTCTGCCCGCGCTGAAGGCGTGCGCGGGAAGCTCGGCGATGGTCGGGGAGAGGGCGTTCCCGCGGGCATGATCACGCCGCCTCGAAGGCGTCAAGCACGCCCTCGCGCTCGAATTGCACCGGACCCGTCATCCACACGCGGTCGTCCGGCCGCCACTCGACCTCGAGTGCGCCGCCGGGCAGGTTGACCGTCACGTGCCGCTCAACCAGCCCCCTACGGGCCG
>JAFMSC010000413.1 GCA_017353825.1 Hyphomicrobiaceae bacterium
TCGGCGTGTCGCCCTCACCCTCGCCCGTGCGTCCCACGGACCCGCGCGAGTTCGGCATGTACCTCGCCGGCGCGTGGCACCACCTGAAGCTGAGGCCTGAGCTGGTACCCGAAGGCGACGTCGTGAGGCGGCTGCCGGTGTCGCTGCTCGCCGTCAACGTGATCGAGCCGATCCTCGGCATCGCCGATCAGCGCACCGACAAGCGCATCGACTTCGTGGGCGGCGGGCGCGGCCTCGCCGAGCTGGCGCGGCGGGTGGACTCAGGCGAGATGGCCGTGGCCTTCTCGCTCTATCCCACGCAGATGGAGGACGTGATGGCGGTCGCCGACGCCGGCACCATCATGCCGCCGAAGTCCACCTGGTTCGAGCCCAAGCTCGCCGACGGTATGGTGAGCCACGTTCTGGATTAGCGAGCTTTGAACCGACGTGGGCAGCATCCCCGGCGAAAATGCGGAAAAGCCCATCCAACGTGCGCAAGTCGGTTCGTCGCCTTACGGCGCCTTGACAGTCTCCATTGATTTGCAAGGGGCCTGGCGTCCGTCGATGGGGGAATAATCGCTAGCGTTTCAGCGCGGTCCAGCGCGCTCGGATCTCACGTGCTAATCGGCGCGCTCGCTGGGCAAGCTGGGCGCTGGCCAAGCGCGCCGCCTCCCGCAACTGCAGCACCGTCGGGCGCATCAGCCGCCACTGCGTGGCGGCCATGCGCTTCACCCGCTCTTTCCAAATCCGGCCGACGCGCCAGACGTAGGAGGAATGCACGTAGTCCTCCAGCGCGTCCTTCCATGGAATGAACCGCTCGTAGGCCCAGGCGAACCATTCGATTTGCATGAGCGCCGGACGGGTCAGCATGAAGAGGCGGGCCACCAGCGCCGTGGCCCCGACCTTGGCGGCGGCAAACAGGAGCCCGGCCAGCACCAGGTGGCCACGCGCGATTAAGAACAGCGCGGCGAACTTGAGCGGCAGGAGCAAGGCGGTGGGAAGCGCAAACACGATGAGCGCAGCGGAGGGCGGCAAGCGCGCGATGGCTGTCTCGGCCTCGGCCCACGGCCGCCAGCGGGCTAGCCGGCCTAGGAAGTTTGCCAGCGGCTCCCATCCCCACTCTTCGAGCAGGATCAGCAGCGCCAGCGCGACCTGAAGCGTCCAGCGCAGAGCTGACCGGGCCAGCCGCCAGAAGGCTGCGAGCGCCGCTCCGGCGAGGTGCAGGGCCTCGAGGGCGGCTGCTGCAGCGCCCCCTAAACGCGTGCCGGGCGCGGCCGGCGGGACGGTCTGTCGGTTGCTGTTCGCCATCTCGCTTAGTGGTTGCCTGTCCCCACCCTGGCTGCAAAAAAGGAAATGCCCCAGCCCCTTATATAGGTCCCGCGTCGGCGAATGCGTTGGCGCCCGGTTCCCCCGTTGTGAAAACCGGCGAACCAGCCACCGCGGTTCGCACTGCGTTAGCCGATCAAAGATGGGTCAACACGTCGCAGGTTTTGCCGCCACATGTGTCTTCGAGGTGACTGCGTAGGCGATCATTTTGGGCTATTTTGTCACTACTGTTATCGACGGTTTACGGAGGGGTGGGGACCGTCGTTATTCGTTGGCTGTCCGTTTCACGGTGCGGGTACCCATCCAAGAATGACCCGCCGCGGCATGTTCTCGCCGCGGCGGATTTGTTTTGTCCTCACCGCGGGCACCGATCGAGCCCGTGACCCAAAAGTGCCGGGCCGCGCTCGCCCGCGCTCGCTATGGCAGGGGCTCAACAGGTTCCGGCTTCTCGCCCTCATTTGGCGTCACCGCAAACGCACCGGCGCCTTCGATTCGCCCGCCCTTGATGCGCTTGCCTTCTTGAGCCATGGCATGGGCAAGTTCCTCGCGCGCCTTCTCGGCCTGGCGCTGGCGGTTCCAGAGGCTGGCGTAGAGGCCGTCCTTGGCCAAGAGCTCCCCGTGCGTTCCCTGCTCGACGAGGCGGCCCTCCTCCAGCACCAGGATGGTGTCGGCTCCCACGATGGTAGACAGCCGATGGGCGATGACCAGCGTGGTGCGGTTACGGGCCACCTCGTCGAGCGCGTTCTGGATCTCGCGCTCGGTGTGGCTGTCGAGAGCGCTGGTCGCCTCGTCCAGGATTAGGATCGGCGGGGCCTTCAGGATGGTGCGGGCGATGGCGACCCGCTGCTTCTCGCCACCGGAGAGCTTCAGGCCGCGCTCGCCAACCATGGTAGCGTAGCCATCAGGCAGTTGCCGGATGAAGCCGTCGATCTGGGCGAGCCGCGCCGCCTCCTCGACCTCGGCGACACTGGCATCGGGGCGGCCGTAGCGGATGTTGTAGAGGATGGTGTCGTTGAATAGCACTGTGTCCTGCGGCACCACGCCGATGGCGGCGCGCAAAGAGCGCTGCGTGATATCGCGGATGTCCTGTCCGTCGATCGTGACGCGCCCGCCGCATACGTCGTAGAAGCGCAGGAGGATGCGCGAGACGGTGGATTTGCCGGCCCCTGACGGGCCCACGATGGCCACCACCTTGCCCGCCGGCACCTCGAAGGTGAGCCCATCGAGGATCACCCGCTCCGGCTCGTAGGCGAAGCGCACGCCCTCGAAGCGGATGGTGCCGCCGGCAACGGCGAGGGTGGGTGCACCGGGACGGTCGGCCACCTCGGGGGCCACCGCCAGTACCTCCATCATGCGCTCGATGTCGGTGAGCGACTGCCTGATCTCTCGATAGACCATGCCCATGAAGTTGAGTGGGATGAAGAGCTGCAGAAGCAGCGCGTTGACCATCACGAACTGGCCGACGCTGGCGCGGCCCCCCGTCACGTCGAGGCCGGCCATCACCATGCACAGCGTGAGGGCGGTGGTGAAGATCGCGGCCTGGCCGGCGTTGAGCACGGCGAGGGAGGTGTAGGACTTGATGCTGGCGTGCTCGTAGGCGGCCATGGAGCTGTCATAGCGGCGCGCCTCGCGCTCCTCGGCGCCGAAGTACTTCACGGTCTCGTAGTTGAGTAGGCTATCGATGGCCTTGGTATTGGCATCGCTGTCGCTCTCGTTCATGGTGCGGCGGATGCCGATGCGCCAGTCGGTGGCGCGGATGGTGAACCACAGGTAGAGCACGATCATTCCCAGCACTACGCCCACGTAGCGCCAGTCGAACTCATAGGCGCACACGGCCAGCACCAGGCCAAACTCGACGATGGTGGGCAGGAACGTCATCAGTGCCATGCGCGAGATGTTCTCGATGCCGACCCGGCCGCGCTCCAGCACGCGCGTGAGCCCCCCGGTCTTGCGCTCCAGGTGGAAGCGCAGCGAGAGCAGGTGCATGTGCTCAAAGGTGGAGTGCGCCAGCGTGCGCACGGCATGCATGGCGACCTTGGCGAACATGCCCTCGCGCATCTGCACCAGCAGCGCCATGGCGATGCGGACCGCGCCGTAAAGCAAGATGGCCGCTACCGGCGCACTGATCAGCCACGGCACTGCCGTGCGCGCGGGGACGCTGCCGCCCGAGGCCGCGACCAGCGCGTCCGTCGCCCACTTAAAGGTGAACGGCATGGCGACGGTGACGAACTTGGCCACCAGCACCAGCACCAGCGAGACGGTGACCGCGGCCTTAAGGTCCGGCCGGTCGGATGGCCACAGGTAGGGGCGCAGCGCCTTGAGCGCGCCCACCTTTTCGGAAGACGGCGTGAGCCTCTTAGCGATGGCGGCAATCGCGGCCGGCACGCTGCGGCGGGGAGCCCCGTGGAGACGTTGCATGGTGCTGGCTTAGCCCCGCACGGCGGGCTTGTCGATGGAGCTCAATGCTCAGCCTGCCGCCCCCAGTGCGGGGGTGGCTGCCGGCGCCGCAGGGAGCAGCCGTTCGCCGCCGCTCAGGGCCGAGCCGTCGGCCTCCCGAGGAGCCCCGACAGCCGATCGAATGCTGGCGGCCGATCGAACCGAGCCGCCGGGGCCGGCGGGAAGGAAAGCCGCTCAAAGAAGCAAATTGGGTTGGGATCGGGATGGTGCGGGCGGGGTTGG
>JAFMSC010000006.1 GCA_017353825.1 Hyphomicrobiaceae bacterium
CGGCCGTCGAGGAGCTTGAACCCCCACGCCCTGCGGCCAGCGGCGTTGGCGGCGACGATGGCGCCTGCCGCGGCATCGATGACGAACGCCGGCAGCGCGGCGGCGCCATCCTTGGCGTCGTCTGGGAGGGCCAACGGAGTTGGGCGCCGCGTCGTCATTCCAGTCGAATCTACCATCCCGGCATCCCCCTGCTTAGCCACGAGCAGGCTGCCCGGTCCAGCAAGCCCCGGCGCCGACACGCATTCTCCTGTTCGCAAGAGCGGCCCGATTCGAGGCTACCGGCCCATGCCGGCAGGAGGCCAGCTGAGGGCGGCCAGGGGCGTCCCAGGGGCGTCCAAGGGGCATCCAAGGGGTGCGTCCAAGCGGAGGCGACCAAGGGGGGCGTCCAAGCGAGGCGGTCCAAGGGGGCGTCCAAGGGATGTCCAAGCGGCGCCAGACGGCGCAACCCAAGAGCGCCCAGGACCCCGCCGGTGGCCTCCACGGCCCTTGGCTTTCGCCGGTCATGACACTATGGTGCGCAGCGATTGGCGCCGGCCGCCGCGCGCACGGCCGTACGCAGCAAGACCGGGCCGCCTTAGCTCAGCTGGTTAGAGCACCAGATTGTGGATCTGGGGGTCCCTGGTTCGATCCCAGGAGGCGGTACCAACAAACAACCTAGCAAATCAGGCACTTCCGGACCCCTGCATGACGTGACCTGGGCATCAAGTGGCATCAAGTGGGGCATCAAGCAGGGTCAAATCCGGCCTCAATTCGCCGAAATGAGCCACCCATGTGCGTGAGAGCCAAGGTTCTCCGACCAACTCCCTACGATTGGCCCATGCTGGGGGGCCGCATGCAACGCTTGCGGCCTCACCCCCCTGCGCCCGGCCGTCGCCGCTGATCCCAACTGAGCGAACACACCAGGCGCGCCGTTGAACGCCGAAAAACGCGGAGCAGCCTGGCTTGCCAACTTGCTCCCAAGGACCCATCGCTATTCCAAAAGTCCCGGTTTCTCCACGTCCCCGATCATGAGCTGTTCAACTCAAGCCATAATTCGCAATACTTATCACATCCTCGTGTTATCCACAGGACAGGTCAGATAATCCTCTCAAGGTCAGCGGTTTACACAGTCGTAAGCGGGGCGACCCCCCTCGCTCGCCCCGGCTGCCCCCGGCTGCCCAGGAATTCCCCCTTCATAATATCCAGTCGAAATCTTAGGATTTGCGACTCCTACTCAGACATCGCTTCCAAGCCTTCCTTGCAAACAAGTCCTTCTAGAACTTTGCCCATAGCACGGCAGGCGATTGGACCAAAGGGAACTGACGTGGCAACCACAGACGGTCTAAACGCGGCCTATGCAACAATCCCTCAAGCTATCCAACTCCTAGAACTTAACCGAACACTCTCGTATTGATGGCGCATGTTGCCGGGCGCTGGCACAATGAACGCAACAAAGAGCCGGGAGGTCGACTCGAAGATTTCCTCGATACCGGCACCCTCGAACAGCTGCTGTAATGTCTAAGGAGAGTAGTGTACCTAGCGGGTGCCAGAGAAAAAGACAATGTAATGATTGTCGATCTAAAAATGACATCAGGAGCCTCAATCAGGCTCGGCTAATAGCATCGGCCAATAAAGTCACGCCAAGGACGGTGCCAAAGAACAGTTCTACCGTCTGTCTTTCTCTCTCCTGTGTTCAGTAAACAACATAGTCCTAGTCAAACCCTACCCGACTTGGCAATGACCCTACCCAGCTTTCCACGCCATTCGATTCACAGCCTGCGCAACCTCCTTCAACGCGCAGCCCTTCCTTTTGCTGTTGCCGAATTTTTGACACTCCTGCAGGAACATAGGCTATAACTTGGATGCGATTAGGCGCCGAGGGGCAGCACGGAGACGAATTCCATTTGCCTTGTCCGTCCAGCACGACAAATATCCCTCAATCCTTCTTATGATCTAACTTATCCAATCTATGCTCTATTCGCTCGGTAGGCTCCTCAAAGAGCGCGCTACGCTCCTGTAGGACTTCACCCGATTAACTCCACCGACTTCCTGTCAAAGGGGCTGCGAGAATTACAAGGTACACGACTCCAATTACGGCCCATAGAGCTCACACTTGTTGGCTCTCCGACATGTCGTCCTCCCTCATGCTATCTTCGGACGTCAGAGCAAAGCGGAGAGCAGATCCTCATCGTTGTCGTCAAGGCTGGCAACCCACGCGCCGAGCGCGTGCCTTACGTTTCAGTTTTTGGATACCCCCTTTATCCGAGGTGCGGGGGCTCCTGAGCCGGCCTCTGCTTGTCCTTGCGCTTTCAATTTGCCCGGCCATCCGTTTCCCGACTTGCGAGCTCCTTGCAAACGGTACCTTCGGGGACACCCCGGCTCCCCTAACACCGGCTGGTGCCGGCTTGGAGCATTTCACGCAGCGCCGCATTTTAGAGGTATATTTCGACGATGGGAATCCATGACCGCGGTGCGCAGTACCTTCGCACTGCAGCATTCGCCGAGGCCAATGCTCCTGTTTCAGGCCACATAAACAGATTGGAGCAACATTCATCATCCTCCCAAGCATTTCCGACCGGTCCAATGTCTTGGTCAAATTCACCAGCTGTTAGCGACAAATAACCGCGACTTCCAGCTAAGGGTCAAGACGGAAAGCACAATCAAAAATCTCGCCTCGCCGATCAGGCAGGCAGCGCTGCCAACATAATTGAGGAAGTTGTCACCATCCCTTTC
Organism: Hyphomicrobiaceae bacterium; assembly: GCA_017353825.1. Taxonomy (GTDB): domain Bacteria; phylum Pseudomonadota; class Alphaproteobacteria; order Rhizobiales; family Hyphomicrobiaceae; genus AWTP1-13. The sequence goes on from JAFMSC010000006.1 coordinate 2,713, forward strand.
GCGGGATATGTTCGGCCGGCTGGCGTGGAGCTGGCAAACCGAACATGAATCGCTTCCGCAGCGCCGTTTGGAACTTTCTTCGAGGAAATGGATGGAGGCCGGATGCCACCTCGGCCTGACGCGAAAAATTACAGAAGAAGGGACCTCACGTGAAGGCACAGCCTGTTGGGCTGATGTTACTCGCGTTCGGAGCTGTTCGGGATCATGTTGGCCATGAAGCTATCTAGTCGGCGTTCCATTCGATCCAGGCGCTCCTCCATGTCCTTCAGTCGCCGGTGAGGGGACTTATTCGTAAGCAATAGAAAAGTGAGAATAAGATACAAGGCTATAAATACGGCGATGACTAGGTATTCCATTTGTGACTTGCTCCCTCTTGCTACATCTCGTCAGAGGATATCAAGAGAAGGTAGCCCCCTCAATCTTTGTGCTCTAGTGAAGGCACGTGCCCCCTAAGAACTACCTGAGAACTCGTATAGGCTTCGAGGGAGTTCCACCTTCGCCTTGAAGCCAACCGAGAAGACCGTGCCCCTTCTTGTTCGATCGCAGGAGGCGGTAGCACGCATCCACTCATTCGGGTCACCGAACAGCTTGGCGCGTCCGGCTTACGCGTTGTTGCTGGGGGTAAGGACTTCTTCGCGGCGGTTCCAGCCTTGATCGTCGTTTGCCTCGGAGGGGCGCCTTCGACGCGAAGGTTGCCGGTCAGGCTCGCTTTGGCGGAGGTCGGCCCTGCGCCGGCGCGGCCGGCGGACCGCGCTGGGGCCGCCTTCACCGGTCCTTTACGGGGCCCGCGTTATGCAGGCCCGCTGAGGGCTGGGATGCCGTCGCTCGCACCGGGCGCGGTCGTGACGAGTCGATAGCCATGCAGAAAGTCCCAGGTGAAGCCGGCGAGGTGGCCAGGCGGCTGGCCGAGGTCATCTGGCACGTGCTGGAGTTCCTGTGGAACTGGTCGTTCGGCCAAGTCGTAGCCATGTTCCGCCTGCCGCTCGACACCTTGCCGCTGTGGAAGCAGCTCTTGTTCGCGCTCGTCCTCAGCGCGCTCGGCTACCTCTTCCACAAGATTTCGAAGGACCTGCTGAAGGCGATACAGTCGGTCGTGGGCGCCATGGTCGGTTTGGGCACCGCACTCATCGGCATGATGCCGCAGATCGTGTGGGCCGGTCTCATCGCCTTCGGCGGCGCCTGGATCATGACCAACATGAACCCGAGCTGGATTCCGGCCGCCCTGCGTTGAGCCTCCCACTCCAAACCGATGTTCCCCTCCCGTTCCCAATAGTCGGTGCCGAGCGGCAAAGCCCGTGTGACCGGGATACCTCAACCGTCGCCTTTGCCGGGCGCTGAGGTACCCAGGGCCTCTCGCCGCTGGATACGGACTGCAAGCGCTATTAAGAGAGGGGTAGTTGTCACCTACCCAGAGCGCTGGCGAGGTCGGTCCCCATGGCCATGGACGCCCAGGAAATCGAGCGGCTGCTCAAAGCCCGCTTCCCCGATGCCGAGGTGACCATCACCGATCTCGCTGGGGACGGCGACCACTACGCCGCGCACGTCGTGGCCAAGGAGTTCACGGGCAAGACCCGCGTACAACAGCACAAGATGGTCTATGAGGCCCTGCAGGGCCTCATGGGCGGCGCGCTGCATGCGCTGGCCCTCACCACCGCGGCCCCCAAGCATTGACTTCGCACGCGCCTTGCCCACATCCTAAGCATACGAACGCGGCCCGCCAAGGCCACCCAATCGGCAGCGGGAATAGCACTTCGAGAGGACCAGCATTCATGAGCGAGCAAGCCGTCAACGACTGGATCAGGAAGACCGTCGCCAACAACGACGTCGTCCTGTTCATGAAGGGGAACAAGACCGCGCCGCAGTGCGGCTTCTCGGCTCAGGTGGCGCACATCCTCGGACACCTCGGCGTCGACTACAAGGACATCAATGTGCTTGAGGACGCGAGCATCCGCGACGGGATCAAGAGCTTCAGCAACTGGCCCACCATCCCGCAACTCTATGTGAAGGGCGAGTTCGTCGGTGGCTGTGACATCGTGCGCGAGATGTTCCAGGCCGGCGAATTGCAGAGCCTGCTCGACGAGAAAGGCGTCGCCCACGCCGGTGTCACCATGACCGCCTGAACGGCGCCATCAAGCCGCTCCGCGGCTCTGATGGACGGTTTCAGGGGGCCTTGCGGCGCCCCAGATCGTCGGTTCCCAACCGGTTGTACAACATGCGGGTGGAGGTGGTGCAGCCGCTCAGGCGCTGCCAGCTTAGCGCTTGACGGGTACAGGCTATAGTGGGGCGCTGTTGACCATTGCCATGCCTGTGCACCTAGTTCGCTAGCATGACCCAACCGTTCACGTTGCGCGGCCTTTTTCGCCGCATTTGCGCACTTGGCGATCATTTGGGCGATCATTTGGGCGATCATTTGGCTCTCGTGCCTCTCGGCTGATCCGGCGCGACTGGTCAGCTCAACCACGTGTACCGGGGCAAGCCAGTGTTCTGGCCGCTGGTAACCAGCCATCTCGGGTGGCGCTCCATTTGTCGGTGATCAAGCAAACCCCGGAGTGATTTCGCGCTGTCGCCCGCGGTGCCTTCACCGCCTGCCGAGCTTGCGCTCAGGCTGGAGCACGAGCCACGAACAGACGTTGGAGGGACCGGCGCGGGCGCCGACAAAATCCGGCCGCCTGTTTGCTTAGAATGGGTGCGATTGCCTAAGTTGGGGGCAGCACCCGTTCGATGATGCTGGGCGGCCGACGCTTCCTGTTGGGGTGTGCCATAGCTGCGGCCGGCGCCTCTTTGGCGCTTGCCTTCAGCATGCCGTTCGCCAGGGTAGGTCGGCCGGCGCTGTTCGCCTACGAGCACTCCCTGATATCCGCCGTGGAGGCCCTGGTGGCCGCCGGCCAGCTGTTCCTCGCCGGTGTCGTGCTGTTGTTCGCGATCTTCCTGCCGCTGCTCAAGCTGCTCCACCTGTTGCTGCTGGCGAGCCTGCCCTCCGGCGAACTCAGGCGGTCGGCGGCGCAACTGCGGGCCATCGACTGGCTCGGCCGCTGGTCGTCGCTCGATGTCTTTGCGTTCGGCTTGACGCTGACCCTTATGCTCGGCCACGACACCTTCGCCCAGCGCAGCGCGCGCGGGGCCTATTTCTTTCTGGCCACGGTAGCGGCGATGCTGCTCGCCTATGCCTGGCTGCGCGGTGATGCCAGCGCGCGACGCATGCGCGCGCCGACGCAGGCGGCGGCCTACGCGTCGACGCTGCGCGGCGTGCCGTTCGGGGTGGTGCTGGCTCTCGCCGCCCTGTGCTTGGGGCTAGGCATAACGCTGCCTGCCGTGCAGCTCGCATCATCCTATGCCGGTAGCAAGGTCCACTCGCTCGCCAGCCTGATTACGGCGTGCCTGACACACGGCGAGCGCTTCCTGGGGGCGGTGGTGTTGATGCTCGCTGTCGTCCTACCGGCCATGCGGCTCATTCATCTGGCGACGCTCGTCGTGTCGCGCGCACTGCCGCACGGCCTGCGCGGCCCCGCGATCCTGGCCGCCGAGGTGCTGGGCCGCTACGCCATGGCCGACACCATGGTGCTGGCCCTGATGCTGTTCCAGCTGATCGCGTCCGGGGATGCACAGGCCGGCCCGCAGCCTGGCGTCTATTGCTTCATCGCCGCCGCGCTCTTCACCATGCTCGCTTACGCCTGGGCCAATCTCCTCGCCCCAACCGCGGTCGGCCCTGTGTCGAGCCTCAAGGCCCGCCTCGCCGGCGTCGCCTCCGGCGATAAGCCTCGGGCCTGAGCCTACGGCCCACGGGGTCAGCCGGGCCGGTGCCGTTGGCGCCGAGGGGAGACGATGGGCGAGGCCGTCGTGCGCCAGGCCCTCGCCGGTGGCATCGCCCATACCCGGGGCGAGCTGGAAGGGGCATGGGTCCCTGGGCGCCGGGCCAACGCATAAAGAAACGATCCATGCAAACGATCAGCGTCCGCAGCGCTTTTCACCAGCAGTCCGGGCCACGAGCTTGCCGCACGCCTTGACGTGCCGTCGGGACCCACGCGCGGGACGCGCCGTTCGCCGGCACCTTTTCGTGCTCGAGGGACAGGCCCCTCCACGGCCACATCGCGGGAAGGCTCGCCGCACTCGGCATCGGTCGGGTTTCGAGGATGCTAAGGCCGGTCGATGACAAGCCGAAATCGGTCCCGGTAGTCTTGCGGGGTAATCCCGAGCCGCCGCCTGAATGTGCGGGCGAGCGTGGCGGCGCTGCCGAGCCCGCTGCGACTGGCCACGCGCGCGAGTGGCCACCGTGTCGTCTCCAGCAGTTGCTTGGCGCGATCAAGCCGTACGAGTTCGACGAAGCGGGCGGGTGTCATTCCGGTCTCGGCCAGAAACGCGCGCGCGAAGGTCCGCTCGCTCATGGCCGCTCGGTCAGCAAGGGTGGCAATGCTCAGGTCCTTATCGGGATGCTCCTCGATAAAGGTCACGATCGCCCGCAGCCTGTCGGCGGCATTCGCCTGCGCGGCCAAACTGGCGCTGAACTGAGACTGGCCCCCGACGCGGCGAAGGTAGAGCACCAACTCCCGCGCCGTATCGAGGGCCACCGTGGGGCCGCAGTCCTGCTCGACAAAGGCCAGCGCGAGGTCGATTCCGGCCGTGACGCCCGCCGATGTGAAGATATGCCCATCACCCACAAAGATGGCGTCTGGGACGACCTCCGTCCTCGGAAGCATGGCTTCCAGCGCCTTGGCTGCGGACCAGTGGGTCGTTGCACGCCGCCCATCGAGAAGTCCGCAACGCGCGAGAAGAAAGGCGCCCGTGCAAACGCTCGCCACCCGCCTGGTGTCAGGCGCCCGTCCGGCGATCCATTCGAGGAGCCCTGTGTCTGCAGCAACCTTGCGCAGGGCGGTCTCAGGGCCGCCGGCGATCATGATCGTGTCCAGAGGCTCAAGCTCGCCGACTGCCCGTGTGGCGGCGATCTCGAGGCCCGAGGACGAGGCGATCGTACCGCCCGAGGGACTGGCCACGATCGGCTCGTAGCGGAACGGATTGGCTGTCGTTGCCGGCAGGTGCTGATTGGCCTTGCTGAACACCTCCAAGGGCCCGGCGATGTCGAGCACCTGGAAACCATCGAACGCCACCAGAGCCACGCGCCGCGATCGACCGCGCTCTGGGGGGCCGCGTGCGGCGCTGGGCTGGGAGGCATGCCTTCGCATGGTCGCTACGATTTACACTGCGCACGCCGCAGTGCGCCATCACGGCGTGGTCGAGGTGGCCGCCGCGGCCCAGGGGTATTCCACTACGAGCGCCACGATGTCGGCCGTAGGGCGGCCGAGATGCGAAGCAATTCGCGCCAGCTCCCGTTCCATCGTCGTTGCGGGGACATCGGAGCGCGGCGGCGGCAGCATCCGATCGACTGTTGCGGTCTGGCTCGTCCGAATGGGCCGGATGATGAGGCCGTGCTTGCTGCGAACCGCTTCGCCGACGGTGACGACCGTGCTCAGAGCCGTGCGCGAATGGGCATCGGCCGTTAGTCCTAGCGCGATCTCATCCACCCCCTCGCTGACTGCAAGACCGACCGTCTCATGGCGCCAAAACGAGAGCCAGTTGCGCACGAATGTCTTGCGGTGCTCCGTACTGAGCTGGAAGGCGTCGGAGCGGTGCCGCTCATCCCAGTTGGGCACACCCAGCTCGTGCGCGAGCGCGTCCGCCTTCGGCCGTCCCGCAATCGCCTCCACCAGGGCCACGGCTACCGGTATGGATGCGGAGATGCCGGTCGATGTGACGATGCCCCCGTCCGCGACATAACGCCGATCCTGGACCCACTTTATGGTCGGGTGATGCTCTTGCAGCTCGCGGACGTAGGCCCAGTGCGTGGTCGCCCGCCGCCCATCGAGCAGGCCGGCCGCCGCCAGTGTCAGGGAGCCGGTACAGACCGAGACGATCTTGGCACCTTTCCCGTGCTGGGCGACAATCCAGTCCATGATGTGCTTATTGTTGCGGGGCTCCATGGCGGGAACGATGACGTAGTCGGCTCCGTCCGGATACTGCTCGTCGAACCCGCGTGTGGTCGACTGGGGCTCGATCCTGAGCAGCTCCGGACCCCGGCCAAGGCGGCTAAAGGGATAGAGCGGCACCGGCGCCGCCTGTTCCGCAACCACGATGACATCGGCGACGTGGGCCCGTTGCAGCACGCCGTAGGGTACCAGGAAATCGGTGATCTCCGTCGCCTCGTTCAGGGCGAGGATGGCGATGACCGGCCGCGCGCGCTTGGGCGGCCGCATCGCCTCTATCGTGCGAGCGTGCTCGGCATCCTCGATGGCTGCGGCGGCTGGCGGAGGTGGCGGGGCGTCTCCCGGCGCAAGCAAGATTGGCGCGGCCACCACCGGCAGCGCGATGGCAACTCCAAGCCCAAGGGTCATCGATGGTTTGCGCATGCGGGCCTCCTGTAGGGCCCCTGATGTGGCATCCTCAGCCAGTGCCGTTGCGCCAACACGCACGCAGTTTCTGCCAAAATTTTCCGGGCGGAGCCCGTCGGAGAACGACGCGCGCGTGCTGTCACCGGTTATCAGGGCAGCTGCACCTGCAGCTGCAGCACCTGTTCACCGCGCTTCATCACCACCAGCCAGCGGCCCTGGCGCTGCTTGAGGGCAGCGTCGAGCTGGGCGACGGTGCCGATGCGCTCGCGGCCCACCTGGATAACGATGTCGCCTGCCTGGAAACCGAGTCTGGCCGCCATCGAGCGGGGCCGCACGGAGAGGATCACCACGCCTTCCTCATCGTCGATGCCCAGCTCCTCCGCGGTGCCCGGCAGGATGTTGGCCACGCGAGCCCCATCCAAGGGGTGGCTGCCGGACAGATCGCGGGCGTCAAGCGCGCCCGAGGGCGCCGCGCGCAGCGCGATCTCCAACTTGGTATGCTGGCCTTTTCGCACCACCTCCAGCTGGGCGCGGTTGCCGATGCCGCGCGTGGTGAGCCGGTAGAGGACGGCGCGCGCGTCGTCAACGTCGTGGCCGTCGATGCCCACGATCACGTCGCCAGCCTCGAGGCCGGCTTGCGCCGCTGGGCTGTCGTCCTGCAGGCGCGTGACGACGGCGCCCGCCACCCGGTCGAGCTTCAGCTCGTCGGCCAACTCGCGCGTGACCCCCTCGAGCTTGGCGCCGAGCCACGGCCGCTGCAGTTTGCGTCCGGTAAGCGCGCCATCCACCACCAGCCTGACGAGGTTGGACGGGATCGCAAAGCCGATTCCCTGCGAGCCGCCCGAGCGGGTGAAGATCGCGGTGTTGATGCCGACCACGCGACCGGCCATGTCCACCAGCGCGCCGCCCGAGTTGCCGGGGTTGATGGCGGCGTCGGTCTGGATGAAGGCCTGCGCGTCGGAACTCGTGACCTGGGTGCGCCCGAGCGCGGAGATGATGCCGCTGGTCACGGTCTGTCCGACGCCGAAGGGGTTGCCGATGGCGAGCACCATGTCGCCCACCTCGGCGGCGTCGGAATCGGCAAACTCCAGGTGCGGGAAACGGCCGCCGCCCTCCAGACGCAGCACGGCGATGTCGGTCTTCTCGTCCTGCAGGAGTACCTTAGCGTTCAGCTCGCGGCGGTCGGCCAGCGCGACGCTGATCTGTGCCGTGCCAGCCACCTTGAGCACGTGGGCGTTGGTGACGACGACGCCGTCCGGGCTGACGATCACGCCTGAGCCGAGCGAGCTCTGCACCCGCTCCTGCGGCATGCCGAACGGGTTGTCGCGGAAGAACCGGCGGAAGATCGGGTCGTCCGCGAAGGGCGAGACGAAGCTAGGTGATTGGCCGCGAACGTACACGTTGACAACGGCCGGGGCCGTGCGCTTGACGATCGAGGCGAAGGAGTACTGCGCCGCCTCGCGCGAGGGCGGCACGTCCGTCTGCTGGGCCGCCGCCGGGTGGAGGCTGGCGAGGATGGGTATCGCCAGGGCCGCCGCCATCGTTGCGCCTCTACGGTCCAACCGCAGCCCAGTCATACGGAGCCCCTCCTTCACGCCCTTCGGCACCACACCCAACGACTGCGTGCGATTATAGTCGGGCTCAAAGATGCGCAAGAGGCGATGGATGCCAGTAAGCCTGACAACGGACGGGCACTCGGCGGCCCCCGGGTCGCGGACGCGCCTTAACGGGATATTTCCGCGCTGTTCTGGCCCGGCAGCGCCGGGCCCGCCAAGCCACGCGGCTGATTTGGCAAGTCTACAAGTCTAATGGTGCTGCCGGTGTGGATCGAACACACGACCTCTCCCTTACCAAAACAAAGGCCCGGGCCAGAGCCAGCCAGACCAGTCCACCGATAAGTCACCAAAATCCTTGATTTACGGGCTTCTCGGCCTAGACGTGTCCAGAGCGGGCCATAGCATTCGGTGGTGTCAGGGTGGTGTCAGATACTCGCCGCCCAGGTGGCCGTCTTACGAGCAGCCCCGCACATGGCCCGCATCGAGGGAGGTTCGATAGTGCCAAACAGGTGTGCGCCGCTCACCAGGGCCACAATCCTCAAAGCCGAGGTGCCGGCCGGTGCGAGCCAGGTGTTGCTGTGGGATACCGTGGTGGCCGGGCTCTGCGTGCGCTGCTTGCCGGGTGGCGCAAAGACGTACCAATTCCGCTACCGGCCGGCCGGCGCGGGCCGCAGTACCTCCCCGCGCACACTGCGCGTCGGGGCGTTTCCGGCACTTAGCCTCGACGATGCCAGGGCGGCAGCGCGCATCCACGCGGGCACGGTGGCCAAGGGTGAGGACCCGGCCAAGCAGCGGGCGGAAACGCGGCGGCGTGAGGGCGCCACGCTGGGCAAGCTGCTGGCCGAGGGCGGACCTTATGAGCGGCATCTGAAGGACCGCGGGCTAACAGCTCATTTGGAAGCTCCGCGACTTCATTGGCCGGCATCATGATGCGGTGGCTCTGCAATTGACCACCGCTCAATCGGAGCTCGTCTTGATCATCGCTGGTCGCCCCTACACTGACGTGAAGGCGCCGACCGAGTCATGGGGCGTTCACAACGCGTGAAACGCTGTTGATTTTGTCCGCGCCCTTCTCGCAAAGCTGTCCAACGACACCACGCTCGAAGCATCCAACGCACTTGCACGCCTGGATGCGCACCCTAAACTCACTGGCTTTCTCCCCCATGTCCGCCATGCGCGGGCAAATCAGCATGCCAGGAGGCTAGAGGTCCTATACTTGCAACCTGATTGGCCAAGTACGGTTGCCGCGCTCAATAACGGCACGCCGACCTCAGCGCCCGACCTTCACGCCCTTCTGGTGGCGCACCTCCACGAAGCGCGTCGCACGATAGCTGGCTCCAACGAGGACGCTTACAGGCACTTTTGGAATGAAGATCCTCACCAACTGCTCGGCCCCAAACCGGAAGAGAGCTGCCGCGACGCGTTGCTGCGCCTAATCAGGGATAAACTCGCCCGCCTCGCTGTTACTGTGGAGCCTGAAGGCGACATGGTCTCCGACAAGCGCGCAGACCTTGTCGCCTTCGTTCCAGGCGCCAAAGTCCCAATTGGACTTAAGCGCGATTACCACGCCGACGTGTGGACAGCGGCGCAAAGTCAGCTTGAGCGCGCCTACACGCGCGATCCGGAAACCTCAGGTTACGGCATCTACTTGGCTCTTTGGTTCGGCGAAGGCCGTCCCAAATCCATGCAGCGACGGCCTGGCAGCGGTTCACGTCCCGCAACCTGGATGGAAATGGAGGAGATGTTGCGCCAAACCATCCCAGCCGATCAGCGCACCCGTCTCGCTGTGGTTGTAGTTGACGTCACCGATCCACACTCAGAGCATAGAGGCTCTCGCGGCTGACCGGTCCAAGTTGCCCTCGGGTCAGACCTTTCCTGACCGACGCTAGTGTTCACTGAGGAGCCGTGATGAGTGACTATATCAAGTGACCCTTAGCACGCCTTTCCGCGCGATCGTCCGAGACGTGTTCATTGTCCCCGGGGGGCGAGGCTGCGCCATCGTCTTGGAGAAGGGCTTCTCTGGTGCAGCTAGGGTTGGCCGGACGGTTAAACTGGGCTCCCAGACAGTTCGCGTCGCGGCAGTGGAGTTTCTCGCCACAGGCTCGGAGAGTTGGGTGGCAATAGTGGTGGGAGAGGAGCACTTGGGGTTGGCCAAAAGCCATGTTGGAAACGAAATCCTTGAACATCCTTGAAGCCCTTCGCGGCATGCTGCCGCTTCCATCGCGTGCGACAGCGCGACGCAAGAACTTCTGGTTGCGGTCAAACCTTGCCGGACTTGGGCATTTAGCGACCATGTCCGGAGCACCTCCGTTAGCTGTCGGAATAGCCGCAGTGCCGCGAACGGTGAGGAAGTGCCACACACATGGAGACCTCTGCGACGGGGGAATGCTGCGAGAAGACGATGGATATCCTGGTCGTTTGCCGGCCAATTCTCGCCTCGGTACTCGGCCATGGAAACCAGCCCAAGCAGTTGCAGCGGGTTCTCAACCACGAAGCAGTTCTGACCTTTTCGAGCCGACAGGTAGCGTCGCGTACGGAGCGTTTTGTTCCCAGGATGTTGGTGCGCGCCACGGGGCGGCCCGCGCCTCTTCGGGCACCTTCCCGAGCGGCGCACGCATATGCGATCGAGCTGGGGGACAACGAGGGGGGATACAATGAACAACGCCGCGTTAGCAACTGGACTGCTCGACTGGCCGAGCAATTGGTTCCCGATGCTGCTGGTGATCGCAGCATTCGTCTTCTTCATGAGGCGACTTTACAGTCCGAATAGCCCCCAACAACAGGCACTAGCGGAGCAGAAGCGGCACAACGATGCGCTGGAAAAGATCCTGGCAAGCCATGAGGCGCGTCTTCGGAAGATCGAAGGCGACAAGGGGTAAAACGAGGCACTACCCGGAATGTGGACGCGCACGCCGCGCGGTGGCTGCCCGGGCGGAGTTTTTTGGTCTTCCGTGGAAAGCGCGAGTGGTCGGAGGCAAAGCGCGCACCACCGACCGAGAGACGTTCTCAAGCGGAGCCCCAGGGAGGCCCGCGAGGCTGTTCGCTACGGTGCGGGCCAGGCGCAGCGCGCGCACGCCGCGCCGCGCCGACGCGTTGGTGCCGACGCTGCGTGTGCCGAGATGGCGCGCTACCCAAGCCGCAACCGCGGTATTGCATGCCCACGTCGTCACAGCGGCCCGGTGTTGAGCGAACCGAATCGGCGCGGTCGCTGCGGGCTCAACGCACGCCCGCTCCGCGTCTGGTGGTGTCAGGGTGGTGTCAGATTTGCCGCGCCAGAGGGGCTCGCCCAGAGATGAGCGATAAGCACATGATTTTGCTGGGGTTTATGGTGCTGCCGGTGTGGATTGAACACACGACCTCTCCCTTACCAAGGGAGTGCTCTACCACTGAGCTACGGCAGCGACTGCCCGCCTGGCGGGGCCGGGGGCGCAGGATGTGTGCGCGGGATGGGTCTAAACCATCACCCCCGTACAGGCAACACCGGAGCCCGCCGTCTCGCCCGTGCCCAACCGCTGGGCGGCATAGCTTCGCCGTCGGCGAATTCCGGGATGACCCATGCCCGTTAAGCTTGCACCGGTGGCTTCGTCTTGCACCCGTCCGATCGCGCACGTAAGGTGCCTGGCAAATGCCCACCGGTCCAATGCCGCCACCCACCAAAGCGGACAATAAGCGGCGCGCCCGAGCCCAGCGCCGCGCCCGGCTGGCAGCCGAGCTGCGCTCGAACCTGAAGAAGCGCAAGGAGCAGGCGCGCGGGCGGGAGCTCAACAATGCGCCGGACGCCGCCGAGACAAAGCCGGCGAGAGGCGAGCAGGAAGACCAGCCGAACGCGCGGGAGGCCGCGACCAGGTCCACAGGAGAGGTTGCCTGAAGGGCGCCTTAGTCGGGCGCCTTAGTCGCACCAAGCCAACCACGCACGGGGCTTTCCATGGATCGTATGAGCATCGTTGGCGGCAGACCGTTGAACGGGACAATCGCCATCTCCGGAGCGAAGAACGCGGCACTACCGCTGATGATCGCCAGCCTGCTCACGCCGGAACGCCTTACCCTGAAGAATGTGCCGAGCCTGGCCGATGTGACCCTGCTGGGCCGCATCCTGCGCAACCATGGCGTCGATCTCACCATCGACGGCAAGCGCGGCAACCCCGCGCCGCACCTGGGTGAGACGTTCCATCTCACCGCCCGCGACATCGTCGATACCACCGCGCCTTACGAACTCGTGAGCCGCATGCGCGCGAGCTTCTGGGTGCTGGGCCCGCTGGTTGCCCGCTGCGGGGAGGCGCGCGTTTCCATGCCGGGCGGCTGCGCCATTGGCACCCGGCCCGTCGACCTGCACCTGATGGCGCTGAAGGCGCTGGGCGCCGAGATCGACATCGATGGCGGCTACGTGGTGGCCAAGGCGCCGCGCGGTCTAAAGGGCGCCCGCGTGGTCTTCCCGAAGGTCTCGGTCGGTGCGACGCACACGCTCTTGATGGCGGCCTCGCTGGCCACGGGCGAGACCGTGATCGAGAACGCCGCGCGCGAACCCGAGATCGGCGACGTGGCCGAGTGCCTCATCAAGATGGGCGCCAGGATCGAGGGCCTGGGCACGGCCCGGTTGCGCGTGCAAGGCACCGACCACCTGGAAGGCGCCGTACACACCGTGCTGCCAGACCGCATCGAGACCGGCACCTATGCGTTCGCCGTGGCCGCCGCCGGCGGCAGCGTGGAGCTGAAGGGTGCCCGCAAGAGCCTCCTGGAGACCGCCTTCCGCACCCTGGCGAAGGCGGGTGTGGCCGTCACCGAGAACGACACGGGCGTGCGCGTGGCGCGCAACGGCGGCGCCCTGGAGCCCATTACGGTCGAGACGCAGCCATATCCGGGGTTCCCCACCGACCTGCAGGCGCAACTCATGGCCCTGATGACGAAGGCCAGGGGTACCAGCGTCATCCGCGAGACCATCTTCGAGAACCGCTTCATGCACGTGCAGGAGCTGGCCCGCCTCGGCGCGGACATCCAGTTGCAGGGCGACACCGCCACGGTGCGGGGCGTGAAGACGCTGCGCGGCGCGCAGGTGATGGCAACCGATCTCAGGGCCTCCGTCTCCCTGGTCATCGCTGGCCTCATGGCCGAGGGCCAGACCACCATCAACCGCGTTTACCATCTCGATCGTGGCTTCGAGCGCCTGGAGCAGAAGCTGTCCAGCTGTGGCGCCTCGATCGAGCGGCTTGTCGGATAGCGGTCAGACCCTGAGGGTCTAACCCCCATGGTTCTACCCGCGTTTTCGTTCATCACGGGTGTCCGGACGGTCTGACACCCTCAACAATTGAAGGCCCGACTGTATAATCGAACTTGGAGAGATGAGCTCAGACCCCAACGGTCTGACGAGGCACACCCCTGACCACCATGCCCGACCTGAAACTCATCGCGCTCGATGCGGAAGACCTGGCGATCATCTCGGCGCACCTTCAGGACGCCGTACTGAAGGTCGGCGACCTGGCATTCCTGCCCAGGGAGAAGCGCTTCGCCGCCATCGCTAACCGTTTCGACTGGCTCGACGCGCTGGAGAACGAGACGGCACGTGAGAAGCGCTACGCGCGGCGCCGCGCAGCGCTGCGGTTCGAGCGGGTACTGGCCGCTCAGGTGCAAGGACTTGACCTTAAGAACAAGGGCGCGGTCACCGAGTTGCTGGCGGTGAGATTCGAGCCCGGCGAGTTGCCCGCGGGGCATGTCACCCTACAGTTTGCCGACGGCGGTGCCGTCAGGCTCAGCGTCGAGTGCATCGAGGCGGAGCTGCGCGACCTGGGCCCCGCATGGGAGGCCAAATCCAGGCCGCGGCATCCCGACAAGGACCCTGCCGGGTAGCGGAACCTGCCGGCCACCGATCCCGAAAGCGGCGCATGTTCGAGCCCCCCGTAGATCCCAACTCCAAAGCCCGGCTCGTTGCCATCAACCTTGACGAGGCCTCCATCGGGCGCGGCAACTCCAGCATCGAACACGAACGCGAGGTAGCGATCTTCGATATCCTTGAGAGCAATAAGTTCGAGCTGGAGGGTCGCGAGGGCGGGCCCTACGAGCTCACCCTGCGGCTGGTTGAGGACCGGCTGGTGTTCGTGGTCAGCCAGCACGGCTCCGGGGAGCCATTCACGGTTGTGCTCTCGCTCACCCCCCTCAGGCGCATCGTCAAGGACTACTTCATCGTGTGCGAGAGCTACTATCAGGCGATCCGCACGGCACCTCCCTCGCGCATCCAGGCCATCGACATGGGCCGGCGCGCCCTTCACGACGAGGGCACGCGGGTGCTCACCGAGCGCCTCAAGGGCAAGATCAACGTCGACCCCGATACGGCGCGCCGGCTGTTCACGCTCATTTGTGCGCTGCATTGGAAGGGGTGACAGGTGCCTCAGGCGGGGGGCCCAGTCTCGGCTCAGGGCTCGGCCCCACTCTCGGCCCAGAGCTCGGCCCAGAGCTTGGCCCCAGGTGCAGCCCCAGGCTCAACCCAAGGCTCAACCCAAGGTGCAACCCAAGGCGCAACCCAAGACCGGGCCACGGACCTGCCGGGTGCGGTGCTCTTTGTTTGTAGTATGAACGCCGTGCGCTCGCCCATGGCCGCGGCCATTCTGCGCCATCTCGCTGGGCCGCGCTGCTATGTGGTGTCGGCAGGGGTGCGGGCGGGCGGCTTGGATGCTTTTGCCGCTGCGGTCATGGATGAGATCGGCATCGATATCGCCGGCCACACGCCTCATACCCTGCAGGACCTGCACGACACCTCGTTCGATCTTATCATCACGCTGTCGCCGGAGGCGCACCATCAGGCGCTCGAGCTGACGCGCACCATGGCGGTGGACGTCGAGTTCTGGCCCACCTTCGACGCCACCATGATGATTGGCCACGGCAGCCGCGAGCAGGTGCTCGACGCCTACCGCGGCGTGCGCGACTACCTGTTCCGCCGCATCAAGCAGCGCTTCGGCTTCACGGGCGGACCGACGGTGTAGCCACCGTCATGGAGCCGATGTCTTGGACCGAGTGATACGAGCGGGAGACGCGAGCAGCCTCCGACCCCCCGGGCCGTTGTGAAGGGTCCAATTCGCTTAACGAGGTCCGACGGCCTTTTGGTGCCCGGGCTCCCGGGACCACGGGTGCCGCGGCAAATGCTTGATTTTCAACCCATCCCATCCCAATGTGCGCCCCGAAATCGCAAGGATCTGCCGGAGGCCGTGCCCCCATGACCACCACGCGTGGCGGAGTGTTCAGCGCGCTGAGCCGGACCGACAGCCCGCGGCGCGAGACGCTGCGCGCGGAGCTGGCGCGTTCCAAGGCGGGCGGGCGGCGGGCCGGCCTCAAGCCGAAGCTGGTGCTGGCGAGCGCGTCCCCGCGTCGCCTCACCCTCCTGTCCCAAGCAGGCATCGAGCCCGACGCGCTCAGGCCCTCGAGCGCCGACGAGACGCCCAACAAGGGTGAGATGCCGCGGGCGCTAGCCACCCGGCTCGCGCGGACCAAGGCGCTGGACGGCCGCGACGCCATCGCCAACGACAAAGACATCGCCGACGCCTACGTGCTGGCAGCCGATACGGTGGTCGCGGTGGGACGGCGCATCCTGGTCAAGCCGCGCTTCGTCGAGGAGGCCTATGCGGCCCTGCGCCTGCTCTCCGGTCGCTCGCACCGCGTGCTCACCGCACTGTGCCTTGTCACGCCGGACGACCGCGTGCGACTGAAGATCGTCGACACGCGGGTGCGCTTCAAGCGCCTGTCGGCAGAGGAGATCGAGGCGTACATCGCCTCGCGCGAGTGGCGAGGAAAGGCCGGCGGCTACGCCGTGCAGGGGCTCGCCGGCTGCTTCGTGCAGAAGATCAGCGGCTCCTACACCAACGTGGTCGGGTTGCCGCTCACCGAGGCCGTGAGCATGCTAATGGGCGAGGGCTTCCCGATCCACTTCAACTGGCTCAAGCTGGCCGACATGGACCCGGAGTAGCATGGGCGCGCAACGTGCCGACAAGGGATCCGGGCGAAGCGGCAAGTGCCCTATCTGCGGTCAACCGAGCGACGCGAAGTACATCCCGTTCTGCTCGCGCCGCTGCGCCGACGTGGACCTGTCCCGCTGGCTCAGCGGCGCCTACGCCATCCCGGACAAGACGGAGAGCGAGGACGGGCGTGAGAATGCCGAGCCGCCTCGGGAAACGGATCAGCCGGAATCGGATTCGCCGGGCTCATAGGGTGGAGCGGGAGGCACGCCTCCGTGCCGTGCGCTGCTTTCGATCACAATCCGCTCACCGATGGCGACCACTTGCGCGATTCATGAGAAACTGGGCGGTGTCAGACCCTGGGTTTGACACCGCCCGATGGCTACTCCGCCACGATCGGCTGGAAGTTGTGCACCGGAGGCAGCACGGGCGTGCCGGCGAAGGCGCTGCCGTCCTCGAACCAGCTCCTCGGCGCGGGCGTCCCCCACAGCGTCTGGCGGCGCGGGTCGCGCAGGGACCAGCGGATCGGCTCGAAGTCGGGATCGACGGTGAGGTAGTCCGACGCGTAGAGCTCGCAGCGGTGGCCGTCGGGGTCGCGCACGTAGAGGAAGAAGGCGTTGGCGATGCCGTGCCGGCCGGGACCGCGCTCCATGTTGGCGAGGTAGCCCGTGGAAGCCATCACGTCGCACAAGTGGATGACGTTGAGCACGCCGGGCACCCAGTAGGCGAAGTGGTGCAGTCGTGGGCCTAGCCCGCTGGTAAGGGCCACATCGTGCACGCCGCCCTTGCGGTGCAGCCAGGCGGCCGCAATCCGAGGTTCGGGCCCGTCGCTCTCGGCGTACTCGGTGAGGCGGAAGCCGAGGGCGGCGTAGAAATCCATTGACGCCTGAACGTCGGGCGCGAACAGATTGAAGTGGTCGATGCGCTGCGGGTGGCAGCCGCAGTAGCGGGCGTAATGCTGCAGGATGCGCTCGGCCTGATCCATCTTGAAATAGAGCTCCAGCGGGTTGCCCTGCGGATCGGCCGCTTGCAGCGTGCGCCCCTGATAGGGCACCTCAACGAACGCCGCCGGCAGCTGCCGCTCCTTGAAAAAGGCGTGGGCTCGGTCGAGGTCGTCATCACTCCCCACCTTGAAGCCCAGCCGCTCCGCCACCGGCTCGGCCCCGCGCTTCAAGACCAGCGAGTGGTGATTGCGCTCCTCCATGCCGCGGAGATACAAGGCGTCGCGCCCGGCCTCCTCCACCTGGAGTCCAACCACGCCCTCGTAGAAGCGCCGGCTCGCCTCCAGATCGCGCACCGCGAGCACCATGTGGCTACAGCGCACGATGTTGAACGGCGGGTTGAAGACGTGCTTCGGGACGGGCATTTCCTGGTTCCCCTCAACGGAGCGTCTCAAGGCGCGAATGGCGTAGCTGACCACCCTTCGTCATTGGCTAATTCGCCCCTTCAGCCCCAAGCTTGGGCCCCTTGCGCCTGTCGTAGGCAACGCTCACACTCCAGTCTCCATGTCCATGTAGACGTAGCGCACCGCGTTGCGTCCCACCCTCGTCAGCCGCAAATTGCCAGTGTGGAGAGCATCACCCATCGCGAGGGTGAACGGCAAGGGCCGCGTTGCGCCCCAGGTTGCTGAGGTTGCCCCGCCCGCGTTTCACCCCCGTGCGCTGCGGAAGCGCGCGAGCAGCCACACCCTGATGGCGCTGGACAGGCCGCAGCCGGCGCGCGCCGCGTCGATGCGGGCGATCAGGCGCGAGACCGGCACGCCTTCCTCCGCCGCCGCGGCCTTGAGCGCGTCCCAGAAGGCCGCCTCCAGGGAGATGGACGTGCGGTGGCCGCCGATGGTGAACGAGCGCTTGGCAGGCCGTCCGGAGATGACGGGCGATCGGACGGGGCGATCGGGATCCTCTTGCGGGGACTGCACGACGGACACCTCTGTGTCGATCTGCGACATCCCCTATGAACGTAGATCGCCGCGGTTTCAGTCGCGCCCGTCGGAACCGGGCTCGTCGCGCCTGGCGCCGTCGAGCCGGCGGGCCTCCAGCGCCCGCTCGGCCGAGTTCTTGGCCCGCTCCCTGTCGGGGAGGCCGAAACGAGCCCGTTTCTCGCTGGCCCGGCGTTCGCGCTCCGCCTTCAGCTTCTGCTTGCGGTAGCGGTTGAGGTTGACGACGTCGCCCATCACGCCTCCGGTCCGATCATCTTCTTGGGGTCGACCAGCTGGTCGAACTCCTCGGCCGTCACATAGCCGCCCTTGACGGCCTCTTCGCGCAAGGTCGTGCCGGCCTTGTGCGCAGTCTTGGCGATGCTCGCGGCGGCATCGTAGCCGATCTTCGGCGCGAGCGCAGTCACGAGCATCAGCGATCGCTCCAGACCGGCCTTGATGTTGTCCTCGCGCGGGGCGATGCCGACGATGCAATTATCCGTGAAGCTCACGCTGGCATCCGCCAGCAACTGCACCGACTGCAGAAAGTTGTAGGCCATCACCGGATTGAACACGTTGAGCTCGAAGTGCCCCTGGCTGCCGGCGAACGTAAGCGCCGCGTGATTGCCGAACACCTCAACACACACCTGCGTCAGGGCCTCGCACTGCGTCGGGTTCACCTTGCCTGGCATGATCGACGACCCCGGCTCGTTCTCGGGCAGCGCCAGCTCGCCGAGCCCGGAGCGCGGACCGCTCCCCAGCAAGCGGATGTCGTTGGCGATCTTGAACAGCGAGGCGGCCACCGTGTTGATGGCACCGTGGCTCATAACCATGGCATCGTGTGCCGCCAGCGCCTCGAACTTGTTGGGCGCGCTGGTGAAAGGGAGTTCTGTAATCGCTGCAATGCGGGCCGCCACCTTTTCGGCGAAGCCTCTGGGCGCGTTGAGACCGGTGCCGACGGCCGTCCCGCCCTGCGCCAGCTGCATCAAATCGGGGAGCGTCGACTCGATGCGTGCGATGCCGTTCGCCACCTGCGCGGCGTAGCCCGAGAACTCCTGCCCCAGCGTAAGCGGGGTGGCATCCTGCGTGTGTGTGCGCCCGATCTTGATGATGTGGCCCCACGCCTTCGCCTTAGCGTCCAGGCCCGCGTGCAGGCGCCTGAGCGCAGGCAGCAGGCGGCAGCGGATCTGCTCCGCGGAGGCGATGTGCATGGCCGTGGGGTAGGTATCGTTCGACGACTGGCTCATGTTGACATGGTCGTTGGGATGCACGGGCTTCTTTGAGCCCATGACCCCGCCCAGCATCTCGATGGCCCGGTTCGAGATCACCTCGTTGGCATTCATGTTGGACTGGGTGCCCGACCCCGTCTGCCACACGACCAGCGGGAAGTGCGCATCGAGCCTGCCGTCGATCACTTCCTGCGCTGCAGCCACGATGGCCTTGCCAAGCGCCGGGTCGAGCTTGCCCAGCTCCATGTTGGTCTCGGCGGCGGCGCGCTTGATGATGCCCAGCGCGCGCACGATGGCCGCGGGCTGTTTCTCCCAGCCGATCTTGAAGTTGGCGAGCGAGCGCTGCGCCTGGGCACCCCAGTAGCGGTCGGCCGGCACCTCGATGGGGCCGAAGCTATCGGTCTCGACACGGACGCTGGCATGTCGGGCTGGAGTGTCGGCGGTCATCGAGGCTCTTTCCCTCGTGCAAGAGATCGACGATGCATCGATCCCCTAGCACGGGCGGCGCGAGGGCTCCATCACAATAGGAGGGAGAGTATCAAGTCTTTGCGAGCCTGGACCGTAGCAGACGCCGTTGGCTCCCCCAACGGCTTCTGGGAGCGGCGTTAAGGCGGAAGGGAATTGCCCCCCGAGGCCAGGTCGGCCTTTCAGCGCGCCTCACTCAGCGCACCAAGATCAGCGCACCAGGACGTTGACCGCGCCGATCAGCGTGGCGGCGAGCGCCAGCGCCAGGGGGATGATCAGGACTTGCAGCCAGGCGCTCGATCCGCGCAGCTGGCCGGTGGCCGTCTCGACCGGCGCGGACAGGAAATCGCCTGCCGTCTCCTGCTTGTCCTCTTTGTTGCGGGAATTCGCCACCGCCACCTCGCGGATGATGATGGGCAGCGCGAAAAACACGATGCCGAGCACGACAGCCATGCCGAGGGAGAGGGCCGCGTCCCTGTCGCCGGCGAAGGCCAGCCACGAGGCGAGCATGATCCAAACGAAGGCGGCCAGCACCGAGATGTAGACGAAGGCCGGGAACTCGGCGCCGGGGACCGTGCCGAAGCTGGAGCGCAGCTCCTCGCTTCCGGCCGCATCTTTTCCCGATGTGGTTAACCCGAAGTCGAAGCTTATCGAGCGGCGCGCGGGGCGGGTGCTGCGCTGCTCGTGAACAGGGCTCGCTGGCCTCATCGTCTCCTCCGGACGCGAAGGCCTGCCCCGTCGAGCCGTGTCAGTGACGTGGGATTGAGCCGCCGAAATGAAAGGGGCCAAGCGTCGCAGGCCGTTTACCCCTCACCATCCCGGCCACCGTTTTCTTTTGGTTGCCCTTTCCTTTGGTTGCCCCTTTCCTTTGGTTGCCCTTTCCTTTGGCTTCGCTTGGTTGATGTTCGGCGATGCGAGCGGAACGCTCGCAGCGCTGCGATCGGGAACCTCCTCGAACGAGCGCAACCCTTCTCAAAGGCGCTGCTTCTCCACGAGGTGGCGGATCGCCTCGAGGTTGCGGATCGCCTCGCCTCTGCGGAGGCAACGTGGATGATGGTCAGGTGGGGATCTCTGCGAGCCGCGTGTCGAGGGAGAACACGGGGCACCAGTGGGGGCTGAAATCGGCGCCCATGGGCCAGATATTGGCCTTGTAGGCCTGCAGCAGGCGCTCCTCGTAGCGCTTCTGCCAGTCGGCCTGGCACAGCACGAACTTGGTGGCTGCCACCACGCTCTCGCGGTCGATGATGCAGAGCACGCGCATCTTCGGATGACGCTCGAGGTAGGCGTGCACGGCCACCACCAGCGTGGGGTAGCCGGGATGCAGCATGTCGTCGAGCACCATCACCGCGGCCGGCGCCAGCAGCGGCGTTACCAGCTCCAGCTCCTTGGTGAGCCCCTCGCGTGAGTGCTCGCTGTCGATGTGCACGAAGCGGGGACGCCGGCCGCCGAGCTTGCCGAGCAGGTCCTCAGCCCGCATGGTGTGGCTGTCGGCCTTCCACGTGATGCGCCGCTCCGGCGGCACACCGTGCTTCACGCAGTTGGCCTCGAATCGGTCCTGCACCTGCGCGTTGGGCCAGTCGAAGCGGTCGATACCGAGTGCCGTCTCGCCCGGTGCCAGCCCGTGGGCCAGCGCGATGAAGAAGCGACCCTCGAAGGTGCCGAACTCCACCGCTGGGCCGGCGACGCCGAGCTCGCCCTGGATGCGCAGCAGACCGCCGCAGACCGCAGCCGCAAAGCGCGACGACATGCCGGGCACACTCGCGTAGCCGGCGTCGAGATAGCGGTCCACGGCCGGGATGCCGGAGCGGACGGAGGTGTTGGATTGGATGGGGGCAGGGTCGGACATCAAGGTGAGATGGTGAGTGGCGAGAGGAGAGTTCTAAGTGGTGGCAAGGTGGTGAGTTCTAGGTCGTGGAAATTGGCGATGTTGGGGCGCAGAGCGACGCGGGGGGTGCGATAGCCGTGCGATCGTGAGACTTGCTGCACGCGGGCGCCAGCGGCAACGGGCCGCCAGCCTGCCTCTATATTGGCCAGCCGGCCTCCATATTGGAAGGAGCGCGACTTTCCACTCCCATACTCACCATCTCACCAGCATCTCACCTTTGGATGAAGCCCTACAGATGAAGCTACAGATGAAGCTACAGATGAAGCCCTATAGATGAAGCCCGCGCGAATACCCGCGCGAGCCCACTCAGCATCTCACCACCGCAACCGCGATGCGCATTGAATACCACCGCACCCTCATTGCCGACGCTGAGCGCAACGCGGCCTTTTACGCGGCGCTGAAGCAGGTGATCGTGAAGGGGGAGACCACGGTGGCCGACATCGGCGCCGGCACCGGATTTCTGGGCTTCCTGGCGGCCAGACTGGGCGCTCGGCGTGTGGACCTGTACGAGGCGGCCGGCGTGGCCGAGGTGGCGCGCCGCATCCTGCGCCATAACCGGCTGCGCAACTGCCGCATTTTCCAAATGCATTCCACCGAGGCGATGGCGCCCGAGCGCGTGGACGTGATCGTGTGTGAGACGCTCGGCAACTACGCCTTCGAGGAGAACATCGTCGAGACCCTTAACGACGCCCGCAAGCGGTTCCTGAAGCCCGGGGGCACGATCATCCCTGCCGGCGTGCGCCAGCTCGTATGCCCGGTCGTGAGCGAGCGCTTCTTCACTGAGCTCACCGTGTGGGACGGTGTCGGCTACGGCCTCGACTTCAGCCCAGCCAAGGCCATGACGCTCAACAACATCTACGTGCGCAGCTTCACGGCCGCCGACCTCCTCGATGACGCCAGCGTGCTGGCCCAGTGGGATCGGCTCACCTTCGACCGCCCCAACAAGACGGCCCGCGCCGGCGAGGCGAGCTGGACCCTAAGCCAACGCGCGACCGTCTACGGCCTAGCCCTGTGGTGGACGGCCGAGCTGGTCGAAGGCATTGGCCTGTCCACAGGCCCTCTGGACGCGCGCACCCACTGGGAGCAACTCTACCTGCCAGTCTTGACGCCGCTCGCGGTCGACGGTGGGCAGACGCTGGTGATGCACGTCCGCTCGACCACCTCCTACGCGCGCGGCACCAACGTGGCGTGGACGCTGGCGGTCAAGGATGCCGCCGGCCGCGAGGTGAACCGCCAGGCGCTCGACCTGCAGAAGGGCTTCCTGCCGTGACAAGCCGGCCGGGCACTCCCGCTGGCGCAAGACGCCCATTGAGCGGCTTGTCGCAAAAGCGACACCGGGCGGGGAGAAGTCGGGGACCCGGGGCGCAGGGGTCGCTTTTTCGCCCCAATGCGTTCAGATAGGCTGATCGGCCCGGACGCGGCGACGGCTCGCGCCGAGAGGGCATTGTGGAGGGCGAATTGTGATCGAGCGGCCGGACGGCTGCGGGCTTTATGCCGTGGTGGACGCTGGACCGGCCGCGGGCGAGCGGCTCGCGGCCGCGCTTGCCGCCGCCCCGTTGGCCGCCGTGCTGATCG
>JAFMSC010000088.1 GCA_017353825.1 Hyphomicrobiaceae bacterium
GTTGTCGTGCGGGCAGTTCATCCCATGGATCGGCGCATCCGCCCAGGACAAGCCGGCAATTGGCACTTGGCCAGCTGGCTCCCAAGGCGACACGGTGAATGTGGCCGCGGCGGTGCCGCGCACGGGTACGTATGCCGTCCAGGGCGAGGACGAGCTCAAGGGCTGGCGACTTGCGGTTGAGCACATCAATGACGGCGATCCGCTGCTCCAGAAGATCGCACCAAAGGTGACCAAAGGACTGCTCGGCAAGAAGATCAACTTGCTCGCGGCAGACTCAGCGGCCAAACCGAACCAAGCCATTCAAGAGATCCAAACCTTCATCAACCAGAACAAGATAATCTTGATGACGGGGTCCACGTCGAGCGCGGTCGCTGTCGCGCTCAACAAGTTCGCCCAGCGTGAGAAGGTGCTTTACGTCACCGGTATCTCGGGCTCAAACGACACGACGGGAAAGGACTGCGTGCGCTACGGGTTCCGCCAGAATTTTTACGGCGAGACGGCGGCCAACGCGATCGGACCGGTGTTAGTAAAGCAGTTCGGCAAGAACCGCAAAGCCGCGTTCATGACGCCGGATTACACCTACGGTCATACCGTCACGAAATCTGTGAACGACTACCTGAGCCAGAACGCCGGCTGGCAAATGGTGACCAACCAGGTCTCGCCGCTCGGCACTCAGGATTTCAGCCAGTATCTCACGAACATCGCCAATTCCGGCGCCGAGTTCCTGATCAACGTGAACTGGGGTCGCGATGCGGTGCTCTCCATCCAGCAGGCCAAGCAATTCGGCCTGCTGCCGAAGATGACGCTGGTCGTGCCCTATCAGATTCCATTTCTGGCGAAAGAAGCAGGGCCCGAGCTTACTGCGGGCGTATACGCGGCTACCGACTTCTGGTGGACCCTCGAAGACAAGTATCCGCTGGCGAAGATGTTCGTCGATGCGTTCACCAAAAAGTATAACTACCGACCGGAGTGGGGCGCCAACAACGCTTACATGTCCTTCGCAATTTGGGCGCGCATGGTCTCAGAGGCGGGTAGTTTCTATCCCCCTGACGTGATCAAGCAATACGAGAAGGGCGAGAGCTTCCTATCGACTGTGGGTGACGTTCACTTCCGCAAGGAAGACCACCAATTGGTTCGGCCGGTGGTGATCGTCCGAGGGAAAGCGCCAAAGGACATGAAGAACAATGAGGATTACTGGGACGTTCTTGAAGTCCTCCCCGGCGAGCCGCTTATGCAGAAGCCTGATGCGTTCGGCTGCAACCTCGGTGACTACACCTGATCTCACGAACGAGAACCACAAGGATAGCGCTCCGCGTGAGGTCCGTTGAGTGATCAATTGGGCGAATTTCGTATCGCAGCTGTTCAATGGCCTAGTGCTCGGTGCCCTCCTGGCGCTGATCGCTTCTGGCCTGACGATCATTTACGGTACGCTCGGGGTGCTCAACCTCGCGCACGGCGCCATGTTCATGCTCGGCGGATATGCCGGGTGGCTCGCCTATACCTACACCAACTCATTTGTTGTGGCTGTGATCGCGGGCTCCCTGTTCGTCATGCTGGTCGGCGTGATCATGGAGCGCGGGATCATCCGTTATTTCTACAGTCGGCCGCACGAGGACCAGCTGCTCGTCACGTTTGGTCTGGGCATGGTTTTTGTCGAGACCGTCCGGTTCTTCTTCGGCAGCCTATCCAAGACCGTGCCGCCGCCGCCGGGACTAGTCGGGATCACGCCGCTCGGTTTCATGTTCTATCCGACGTATCGGCTCGCGCTGCTCGGCATCGTCCTCGTGGCGCTGCTCGCCCTGTATCTGGTCCTCTACCGCACTCGCATCGGCATGGTCGTGCGCGCAGGCATAGAGGATTCCGCAATGGTCGGTGCGCTCGGCATCGATGTCTACAAGGTGTTCATGCTGGTCTTTGGCATCGGCGCGCTGGCAGCGGGTTTTGCCGGCATCGTCAATGCTCCGGTCGTATCAATTGCGCCTGATGTCGGCGAGGCGATCCTAGTGCAAACCTTCACCGTCATCGTCATCGGCGGTGTCGGCTCATTCCCCGGTGCCGTACTCGGCGGCGTGATTGCAGGCGAGATCATCAGTCTCACCTCCATGTTCAACCCAGGCTACTCGCACGTCATGCTCTTCGTAGCGATGACGCTCGTGCTGGTGCTGCGGCCTTACGGCCTGCTCGGCACGGCGGGGCGCGAATGAGCCCAGCTCCCCGATGCTGAAGAAGCGGCGCTACATGATCGAGGTATTGA
Organism: Hyphomicrobiaceae bacterium; assembly: GCA_017353825.1. GTDB lineage: Bacteria > Pseudomonadota > Alphaproteobacteria > Rhizobiales > Hyphomicrobiaceae > AWTP1-13. The sequence continues at coordinate 2,255 of JAFMSC010000088.1, forward strand.
CCGCGGTCGGGCTGATCGCAGCGCCATTTGCCCTGCCGCAACTGGGCTTCACGCCCACAACGATCAATCGCATCCTCGTCTGGGGCCTCTTCGGCCTTGGCTTCGACATCCTGTTCGGCTTCACGGGCCTGCTCTCGTTCGGGCAGTCCGCGTTCTTCGGTACCGGCGGTATGGTGGCCGCCTATCTGCTTACGCGCGTGGATTTTCCGAGTGTGGTCCTGGCCTTGGTGATCAGCACGCTCGCGGCTACGGTGGTCGGCTTCCTGGTGGGCCTGATTGCGCTCAGGCGAACAGGCATCTACTTCGCGATGATCACGGTAGCCATCGCGGAGGTGTTCTACTTCGTCGAGTTCAATCCTCTTTCTGACTACACCGGAGGTGAGAATGGGCTGCCTGGCGTGCCTGCACCCTCGTTGCATCTGGGCTTCACCACGATCCAGTTCAATACGGACTGGTCAATGTATATCTTCTTAGCGTTCTGGTACTTCGTTGGCGTGGTCGTTGCGTTGCGCATCGTCCGCTCACCTGTGGGCGCGATCTTGCGGGCGATCCGTGACAATCCGCTGCGTGCCGCTGCGGTGGGTCATAACGTGCATGGCTACAAGCTGGCGGCGTTCGTGGTCGCTGCGGCCTATGCCGGTTTTGCCGGAGGACTTCTCGGTTTGATGCAAGGCTTTATGCCGCCCGATGCCTTTACCTTCGATACCTCGGGCCAGCTCGTCATGCAGACCGCCATCGGCGGCACAGGTACGCTGTTCGGACCCCTGGTTGGCGCGGCAGTCTGGCTCTACCTCAGCGACTTCTTCCAAACCACCCTCCATCTCGGCGCAACGTGGAAGCTCGTGCTCGGCGTGGTGTTCGTGCTGTTGGTATGCTTCATGCGCCGAGGCTTCATTGGCGGACTTCTCGGTATCGGCGCGCTCATCGCCCCGCGCCGTCGGCGCACAGCGCCGGAAGAGGCGCCCGTTCCGGTCGATGTCGCCTCGCTCGCGAGCCTTGGTGTGCCACGCCGCCGGGATGAGGCGCCATTCTCTGGTCCCGTGCTCGAGGCGCGCAGGCTGTCCAAATCGTTCGGCGGGTTGGTGGCCAATAAGGAGATCAACTTCTCGGTCCAGCAGGGAGAGCTGCGCGCAATTATCGGGCCGAACGGCGCGGGCAAGAGTACGTTCTTCAAGATGCTGACGTGCGAGATGGGACCGACATCCGGGCACATCTTCTTTCACGGGCGCGACATCACCGGCAAGGGGGTGGCCTCGGTGTGTCAGCTGGGCTTGACGAAGAGCTATCAGGTCAATCAGCTGTTCAATCAACTGACGGTGCGAGACAATGTGGTCATCGCCGCGCTGGCGGAGCGGCGCGGCACGTTCGCCCCCGATATGTTCAGGCACCTCCAGTCGGTACCCGGACTGGATACCCAGGTGGATGCAACCCTGGCCATGGTTGCACTCACCCATCGCGCCGACCTCTCCGTGGCGGAGCTCGCCTATGGCGAGAAACGGCGTCTAGAGATCGGTCTTGCACTCGCCACATCGCCGTCGCTGCTGCTGCTCGACGAACCCCTTGCCGGTATGAGCCCCCGCGAGCGCGGCGAGACCGTCCAGCTCCTGAAGAATATTCGGCGCGGCCGCACGCTTGTCGTGGTGGAGCACGATATGGATGCAGTATTCGAATTGGCAGAGCGCATCACCGTGTTGCACGAAGGGGCGGTGCTGGCCGAGGGCACACCCTTCGAGATTCAGCGGAACAACCTGGTGCAGGAAGCATACCTGGGCGGCGTCGCAGCGGCATGAGCTCCCCTCTCCTCGAGGTCGATCACATAAACAGCTACTACGGCGACAGCCACATCCTGTTCGACGTATCGCTGGAGGTAAACAAGAACGAGGTGGTGGCGCTGCTCGGTCGCAACGGAGCAGGGAAGACCACCACTCTCAACACACTGATCGGCTTCGTACGGCCTCGATCGGGCAGGGTCGTATTCGATGGCACGCTGACGCATAACCTGCAGCCACATGCTATCGCTCAGCTTGGATTGCAACTCGTGCCCGAAGGCCGGCGTATCTTCGGCAATCTTAGTGTGGAAGAGAATCTGGTATTGGCCGGGCTCACCGCGAAGAACCGGTGGCCGCTCGAGCGCGCATGGGAGATTTTTCCGCGATTGCGCGAGCGCCGTCGCAGCCCTGGTACCGACCTTTCCGGTGGCGAGCAGCAGATGTTGGCAATCGCGCGCGCGCTTGTTCGACAGCCCAAGGTGCTGCTTCTGGATGAACCATTCGAAGGCCTGGCGCCGATCATTGTGCGCGACCTGCTTGCCACCTGCCGCGCACTCGCGGAGGGCGGGCAAACGATACTCATCGTGGAGCAGAACACCACAGCGGCCATGACGCTCGCCGACCGAGCCTACATTCTAAACAACGGCCACATCGTCGACGCACTATCGGCGCAGTCGCTGCGCGCGCATCCGGAACTGCTGCATACTCATCTGGGTGTGTAGGCCTCGGCACGCAGGAATGAGTGCCATTCCGTTGTGATCCTTCGGACGCAAGCCGTCAACTGAAGCGCTCGGAGCAAATTCTCGCGCAGATCGCGGCGAGCGGCGCAGCAGCCAAACTGGCCACATGGCATACGTCAGCGGGTCAGAAGCGTAAGCGGTGGACCGGTCCCCCACATTCCGCGAGGAATTGGAGGGCGGGCTGATGCCGGCCCACGAACAGGCATCGTTTTGACCGTAGTGATGACACCAACCAGATGGCGGCGGCGGCGCGTGTGTTGCGCACAAGGACTCGACTGCTTTTAAGCGGGGCGCTTGCGGAACTTGAGGATGGAGGCGAGCAGGCCGGGGAACGCCTTCTCCAGCTCGGGCCGCAGCACCACGAAGCAGCGTGTGCCCTCCTTGCGGTGTTTGATGACGCCGGCGAGCCTCAGCACCTTGAGATGATGGCTGAGCGTGGATTCGGCCACCCCGCACTCGAATTCGCTGGAGCCCCGCTCCTGCCCGCCCGCGAGCTCCGCCACCACCATCAGACGCACTGGATCGCTCAGCGCATGCAACACCCGGGCAAGCGTGATCTCCTTGGCGCTGGGATGCTCGAATTGCTTGGCTTGTCTCATCGCCCGCTCTGACTATATTGTTCGACGATTGTCGAACAATATCATATGGGAGCCGCGCGCGCCTTTTGCCAGCGCGGTGCCCGCTGCTACGGTGTCCGACCTAGGTCTGGCGAGCCTAGATCAGCCCCAGCTCGGCGAGGTTCTTGCGCAGCTTCGCCGGCATGGCGTCGATGCCGGTGGCGGAGAGGCGGCCCAAGTCCTCGGGCGCCTCGTCATCGCTCAGGTAACGCCAGCCCTGGAAGGCGCGACGCGGCACCGGGCGCACGGCGACCAGCTCGTTCTTGAAGATGAGCACGCAGCAAGGCGTACCGTCCTCCTTGCTGCCCTCCCGGATGTCGAGCAGCGGCTGCCGCACCTGGATCAATCCCTTGATGACCCAGTAGAGCGAGCCGCCGGCCAGCAGCTCGTCGCGCCGCTTGGGTGTCTGGAAGGTGCGGTGGAACAAATGCGGGCGCTTTTCCCCGGCCTTGCGCCGCTGCTTGAGGCGCTCGGCCTGCCAGGACGCCAGGTCCTCGATCGAATCGCAGCCGACGCACAGCTTGACGAGATGCAGCCTCATGTCAGCCTCGCCTCCTTCGAGCTGTCCGCGACGTTGCCGGGCTTCGCCAGCGCCGCGATCAGCGCATCCTGCTCCACCTGCTGGCCCTCCGCTACCGCCACGTTGGCCACCACGCCGTCACGCGGAGCGTGCAGCACGTGCTCCATCTTCATGGCCTCTACCACCGCGATTGGGTCGCCCTTCGCCACGGCCGCGCCGACCGCCACGAATAGCTTGGCCACGCGGCCCACGATCGGCGCCCGGATGCCGTCGCCGTTGCCGGCCGCGTCGACCGCCTCCGCCTCGTACGTCGGCCAGCGCAATTCGGTCTGGCGCATGTCGTGCAGGACGTACAGTGGGTTCCAATCGCCCGCCAGATGCATGGTCCCACGCACATCATTCGCCACTAAGATCGCGTTACCCGCTTGGTGCATGCCGCCGCGGTCCCGAAGTTGCACGAGAGGGCCGCGCCCCCGCCCCCACTCCACATCCACCTCGGTGGGCACGCCGTCGGCAAGGACCGTTAGCGCCTGCCGACGGGGGCCGCCCAGCTCAAAGCCGTCGCAGGCGTTCCACGGCGAGAAGCCGTCACCGCGAGACGGCTCGCCGGTGCGCTGCGCCGTCAGATTGTGATGGGCGCGCCACAGCATCTCAGTCACGCCATAGGCGATGGCCTCGGGGTTGGGCGCCACGGCGGTGAGGCGTGTGCCCTCCCGGCCAATGAGCCCGGTGTCCATCCTCCCGCTGGCGAATGCCGGGTGCGCCAGCAGCGCGTTGAGGAAGGCCGCGTTGGTCCTAGGGCCGGCCACCAGGCTCGTCTTGAGCGCGTGCGCGAGGCGGGCGATGGCCGTGGCGCGGTCCGGCCCCGAGGCGATCAGCTTGGCAATCATGGAGTCGTAGTAGGGCGAGATCACCGACCCTTGTTCCACGCCCCTGTCCACCCGGATGCCCTCGCCCGACGGCAGGTCGAAGCGCACAATCGGGCCAGTGGAGGGCAGGAACCCGTTGGCCGGGTCCTCCGCGCAGAGCCGCGCCTCGATGGCATGGCCCGCGATGGCAATCTCGGCCTGCTGCCGCGGGAGCGGCTCGCCCGCGGCCACCCGGAGCTGCCACTCGACCAGGTCCAGGCCGGTGATGGCCTCGGTGACCGGGTGCTCCACTTGCAGGCGGGTGTTCATCTCGATGAAATACCACGCCGACTCCGGGCTCAGCGTGTCGCCCTCCACCAGGAACTCCACCGTGCCGGCGCCCTCGTACTCGACCGCCTTGGCGCAGGCCACGGCAGCCCCGCAGAGGCGCGCGCGCAGCTCGGGTGGCATGCCGGGCGCCGGCGCTTCCTCGATCACCTTCTGGTTGCGCCGCTGCAGCGAGCAGTCGCGCTCGAAGAGACTGAGCACGTTGCCGTGCCGGTCGCCAAACACCTGCACCTCGATGTGGCGCGGGTTGGCGATCAGCTTCTCCAGGAGCACCCGGCCGTCGCCGAAAGCGGCCTCAGCCTCGCGCCTGGCGCTCGTGAGGGCCGCTGCCAGCTCCTCCTCGCGTTCGACGAGCCGCATGCCGCGGCCGCCGCCGCCGGCGACCGCCTTGATCAATACGGGATAGCCGATGCGCTTGGCCTCCCTGGCCAGGGTCCTCGCATCCTGGGTTTCGCCGGCGTAGCCCGCCACAACCGGCACGCCGGCCGCCGCGGCGATCGCCTTGGCCTCGGCCTTGCCACCCATGCGTCGCATGGCCCTGGGCGACGGCCCAATGAAAACGAGACCGGCCCTCAGCGCGGCTTCGGCGAACTGCGCGTTCTCGGCCAGGAAGCCATAGCCCGGATGGATGGCCTCAGCCCGGGCGGCCTTCGCCGCGGCGATGATCTTGTCGCCCGCCAGATAGCTCGCTGCCGCCGGCCCCGGCCCGATCTCCACCGTTTCCGTGGCGATTCGGGTGTAAGGGGCCCCGCGGTCTGCCTCCGAGACGACGGCCACCGTCCTCACCCCCAGCCGGGCCGCGGTGCGGATGATGCGCTGGGCGATTTCGCCCCGGTTGGCGATCAGAATCGTGCCGAACATGGCCCAAGCTTATCGCGTCCCGCGCCGCCGCGGGCAACCGCGCTGTGGGCCGGCTGCCACGCCGCTCGCGGCGCGCCTTTGGGCGCCCAGCAACCCCCGTGACCTTTCGCCCGCCTCGGGGCTTGCTTACGCCATGAGTCCTTCTTTGCGCGCCAGCTCGGCGAGGGGCACCTGGGGGCGCGCACCGATGTGGGAGATGATCTCGGCCGCGGCGAGGCTGCCGAGCCTGCCGGCCGCTTCCAGGGACATGCCGTGCGCCACGCCGAACAGGAAGCCGGCGGCGTAGAGGTCGCCGGCTCCGGTGGTGTCCACCACGCGCTCTACCGGCGCCGCCGGTACCTCGACCGCCTCGCCGCTGCTCAGGATCACGCTGCCCTTCTCGGAGCGGGTGAGCGCCGACAGCCGAGTGTCGGCGCGGGCGCGCTCGGCGGCCGCGCCGAATGAGTGGGTCTCGTAGAGGGAGGTTACCTCCGCCTCGTTGGCGAACAGGATGTCCACCGACTTGTGCACCAGCTCCAGGAACTCAGCGCGGTGCCGGTCCACGCAGAACGGGTCGGAGAGCGACAACGCCACCTGGCGACCGGCGTTGGCGGCGATGTCGGCTGCCTGCCTGAACGCCGCCTTCGCCTCGGGCCGGTCGAACAGATAGCCTTCGAGATAGAGGATACGCGCCGAGCGGATCAGTTGGGCGTCCACCTCGCCGCTGCCCAGGTGCGTGCTCACACCCAGGAAGGTGTTCATGGTGCGCTGGCCGTCGGGGGTAACCAGGATCAGCGAGCGGCCGGTTGGGTCGCCGCCGCCTGGCGGCGTGTCGAACGTCACCCCCGCGGCGCGGATGTCGTGGCGGAACACCTGCCCGAACTGGTCGCTCGCCACCTTTCCGATAAATCCGGCCTTGCCGCCGAACGAGGCGACGCCCGCCGCGGTGTTCGCCGCCGACCCGCCGGAGATCTCGATGCCGGGCCCCATGGCCCCGTAGAGGCGCTCCACCGTCGGGGCATCGACGAGCTGCATGGAGCCCTTGACGCGCCCGTGCGCCGCCAGGAAGGCGTCGTCGCAACGGCCGATGATATCGACGATGGCGTTGCCGATGGCGACGACGTCGTGGTCTTGCATGTCAAGATCCCTAGTAAAGCATGAGGCTTCTGGCGCGTAGCATGGAGTGAGATGCGCTCAAAGCAAATCCTGTCGTCGAAGCCGAAACAGACGCTCAGTTTCCTTGCGCAATCCCTCTCCACGTATCCGAATACATAACCGGGACTGAAACGTGGGCCTCTTTCCAAGGAGGACCCTGGCAGGAGCTGGTTGGGATAGGACCCTGGCGCTGCCTTGAATGCGATGGCGATGGTCGAGCCGTCGCTCCATCTCGGTTCGAAGGTCCAAGTGCCGAGGAGAACCGGTTCACGCGGCGTCTCCGGCCGAGAATGCCAGGAGCTGTCCGCCTTGATGGCCAGCGTTGCGGGTCCTGGAGATACCCGATAGGTGCCTACGACTCGGCGGCGATGGTCCCTCAATCCAACGAGCACCAAGCCCAGGATATTCCAGCTACTGACCAAGTCGTCAGCAGCCAGAGCAGAAGCGGCAGCCGGTAGGGGCGTCGGAACGGGGTCGACACGTCGTGCCAAGTCGGGTCGAAGGCGAGAGACGTGCCGAGCCCAATGCTCGAGCCAAGGGCATTCGCAAACTCCAGCCCGTCGCAAGACCGGCGAGCGAGGCTAGGGCGAAAAGAAGCATCGCCCAAAGGATTGCGCTCAAGCCGAGCCAACGGCATGACGGTTGGCGTTAGCTGATCGCGCCCCGCAAACCAGCGATGGTCGCGAACGGAGTGATGTGCTCCACGGCCGTCCGCACGTCCACGACCACCGGCCCGTCGTGGGCCAACGCGCGCTCGACCACGCTTGGCGCCTCCTCGATTGCGGAGATCGTCAGGCCCAGCACACCAAAGCTCGCCGCCCACCTGGCGAAGTCGGGGTTCCTGAGTTCGGTCCCGTGCACGCGACCCTTGTAGGCGATCTCCTGGTGCATGCGGATGGTGGCGTAGCTGCCGTTGTTGGAGATGAAGGTCTTGACCTTGGCGCCGTACTGAACGGCCGTTGCCAGCTCGCCACCGGTCATCAGCGCCCCGCCGTCGCCCACGAAGTTGACCACCTGCCGCTCGGGCAAGCGCAGCGCCGAGGCCACCGAGGCGGGCATGCCGATCCCCATGGCGCCGCCAACGCAGCCGATCAGCACGTGCTCGCCCGAGAACGGGAAGTGCCGGTGCAGCCAGCCCGAGAAGTTGCCGGCGTCCGTAATGAGAATGGCGTCCCTGGCGAGGTGCCGCGCCAGCGCCGCCACCACGGGCCCCATGTCGAGCAGGCCGTCCTTGGGCGCCGTCCAGGGCATGGCCTTGGCCACGGGATCGTTGAGCTTCCTGATCCAGGGGGCGCGTGCCGGCGGTGCCTCGCTCGGCATCTGCGCCAGCGCTTCGAGAACTGCGACGGGATCGGCCACCAGCGCCTTGGTCGCGCTGTAGTTGCGCCCCAGTTGCCGAGGATCGTCGTGGATGTGGATGAGCGGCTGGCGCGGCACCGGCGAAGCGGGCAGCGTGAAACCCTGCGTGCTCACCTCGCCTAGGCGGGTGCCCGCGGCCAGAATGAGGTCGGCCTCCAGGTATCGCTCCACCGCGGACTTGGCGATCTTGAACCCCAGGTGCCCGGCGTAGTTGGGATGCGCGTTGGGGAAGTAGTCCTGTCGCTTGAACGTGAGTGCCACCGGAAGCGCGTGTGCCTCCGACGCCGCCAGCAGGGCCTTGCGACCTCGCGCCGTGCCAAGTCCGCCGCCGCCCGCGACCAGCAGCGGCCGCTCGGCCTTGGCGATCAGCGCCGCGATCTCCTCGATCGCTGCCGGCGCCGCCGGACCCGCCCTCGGCACCGGCAACGGCTCGATGACGGAGGCGTCCGTCGCGTCCTCAAGCATGTCCTCAGGCAGCACCACCACCACCGGTCCCGGCGTCGGCGTTGCGGCCTCCACGAAGGCGCGCGCCACCGTTTCCGGAACCCGCGCGGCGTCCTGGATCAAGTACACGGCCTTGGCCATGTCGCCGAAGGTCTTGGCGTAGTCCACCTCCTGGAACGAGCGCCGCCCGATCTCCGCCCTCGGCACCTGGCCCACGAACAGCACCAGCGGCACCGCGTCCTGCTCGGCCACGTGCACGGCAATGGACGCGTTGGTGGCGCCGGGGCCGCGGCTCACGAAGGCCACGCCTGGCCGCGTGGTGAGCTTGGCGTCGCCCACGGCCATGAAGCCGGCGCCGCTCTCGTGCCGGCACACGATCGTCTGGATGGCGTTGCTGTCATGCAGCGCGTCGAGGGCCGCGAGATAGCTCTCCCCCGGCACGCAAAAGGCCCGGTCCACGCCGTGCGCGGCGAGGCAATCGACAAGGAGATCGGCGGCGCGGCGCGGCATGGCGGGTGTGTTGGCCTCGGGTGTGGAT
>JAFMSC010000414.1 GCA_017353825.1 Hyphomicrobiaceae bacterium
CTCCAACGCCGGTGTCGACCGATCCTTCCACGACACCTACTACGTGGTGGCCCACTTCCACTACGTGCTGTCGCTCGGCGCGGTGTTCGCCATCTTCGCGGGCTGGTACTACTGGTTCCCGAAGATGACCGGCTACATGTACAACGAGCCCCTGGGCAAACTGCACTTCTGGCTCACCTTTATCGGCGCCAACGTGCTGTTCTTCCCGCAGCACTTCCTCGGGCTGGCGGGCATGCCGCGACGCATCGCCGATTACCCCGACGGCTTCGCCTTCTGGAACTACGTGTCGTCGGTCGGCTCCTACATCACAGCGACCGCAACCATCATCTTTCTGCTGAGTATGTTCTACGCCTACTTCATCGCCCGCGCGCGAGCGGCCGACAACCCGTGGGGCGCGGGCGCCACGACACTCGAGTGGAAGCTGTCGTCGCCGCCCGCGTTCCACTCCTACGAGAAGCTGCCGAGGATCGAGGAGGCGGCGCACCACTGATCGCGGGGAGGCCGCGCGCAGGCGCAGAGGCCGTCATGGCGGAGCTGGGACTCGAGACGCGAGCCTTCGACGGTGCCCTCAAGCGGCCTGTCGATCCCCCACGCCTGGCCGACGGCAGCGTGGGCGACTTCATTACCCTTATGAAGCCGCGCGTGATGGCACTCGTGATCTTCACCGCGCTGGTCGGCATGGTGCTGGCGCCGCAGGGGCAGCATCCGGCCCTCGCCGCCATTGCCCTCATCTGCATCGCTGTGGGTGCTGGTGCCTCCGGTGCCCTCAACATGTGGTACGACGCCGACATTGACTCGCTGATGCAGCGCACCGCGGCACGGCCCATACCACGCGGGCGCGTGAAGGAGGAGGAGGCTCTCGCCTTCGGCGTCGTGTTGGCGGTGGGCTCCGTCACTGTGCTCGGCGTGCTGGTGAACTGGACGGCCGGGGCGCTGCTCGCCCTCACCATTGCCTTCTATCTGTTCGTGTACACCATGTGGCTGAAGCGTCGGACGCAGCAGAACATCGTGATCGGCGGCGCCGCGGGGGCCTTCCCGCCCATGATTGGCTGGGCGGCCATGACAGGCACGGTCAGCCTCGAGAGCCTCGTGCTGTTTCTCGTAATCTTCCTGTGGACGCCGCCGCACTTCTGGGCGCTGGCCCTCTACCGTACGCGCGACTACCAACGCGCCGGCCTACCGATGCTGCCGGTGGTGGCGGGGCCCGACGAGACCCGCAAGCAGATCGTGGTCTATTCGGCCCTGCTGGTGCCGCTGGCGCTGGCGCCGGCCTTCATGGGCTTCGGCGGGCCGATCTACACCCTCGCCGCCATCGTGCTGGGTGCCGTCTTCCTGGCCTTTGCGCTCAACGTATATCGTGTGCGCAAGGGCCGCCAGGCCGACCGTGCCGCCAGGCAGCTTTTCGCCTTCTCGATCTTCTATCTTTTCGGGCTATTTGCCGCCCTTCTCGCCGAGCGGAGCGTTGCGCTATGGTTCGCCTGAGTGGAGAGGCCGCAGGGCGTGCAGAATCGCGAGCAGCAGGAATGGGAGCGCCGCCGACGGGCGCGCTCGATTGCGATTGCCCTGGTGCTCGTGGCGTTGGTGGTCATCTTCTACGTGGCCACCATCGTGTGGCTCGGTGGCAATGTCGCCAATCGGCGCCTTTGACCGGGCGAATGGGGAACGGCCAATGGCGCCTGGGGGACCCTCCGTTCGCCACCCGCCAATCGCCATTGGCCACACACGGATGGAAGCCATGACGGGCTCTTCGCACAATCCGCTGCAGCGCCGCCACCGTGCCCTGGCGGCGTGGTGCGCGGTCGTGGTCGCCGGCATGATCGGGGCCGCCTACGCGGCGGTGCCCCTTTACCGAATCTTCTGCCAGGCCACCGGCTATGACGGCACGCCGCGCCGTGCGAGCGCGGCCTCGAGTAAGGTGATCGAGAAGACCATCGTGGTCCGCTTCGACGGCAACGTGGCATCCGGGTTGCCGTGGCGCTTCGAGCCGGTGCGGAACACCATGACGGTGAAGGTGGGGGAAAACGCGGAAGCGCACTTTCGCGCCACTAACCTGTCGGACCATCGCATCGTGGGGAGCGCGACCTACAACGTCGCGCCCGACTTCGCGGCGGCCTACTTCGACAAGGTGGAGTGCTTTTGCTTCACCGAGCAGGCACTGGAAGCTGGCCAGACGGCAGACCTGGTGCTCAACTTCTTCATCGATCCCGAGATCGTGCATGACCTGGAGGCGCGTACCGCCACGCACGTCACGGTGTCGTACACGTTCTATCCGGTGAAGGAGCCCGCTGGCGTGGCTGAGAAGCGCAGCGACAAGCCGGGCTAGATCCAAACCGCCCAAAGCGCGACCCAGGAAAGACGTACGAGGACGACAACAGATGGCCGAAGCCCACGCCGAGAAACACCACGACTATCACCTCGTGAACCCCAGCCCCTGGCCGGTGGTCGGAGCCGTGGCCGCGTTCCTGACGGCGGTCGGCCTGATCGTCTGGATGCGGTCGATGGGTGGCGGCGAGGGCCTGTTCGGCCTGCACGGCCCGTCGCTGTTCGGCGTCGGCTTCGCCGCCATCCTGTTCACCATGTTCATGTGGTGGCGCGATGTGATCAAGGAGGCACACGGCGGCGACCACACGCCGGTCGTGCAGCTTCACCTGCGCTACGGCATGATCTTATTCATCGCCTCGGAGGTGATGTTCTTCGTTGCCTGGTTCTGGGCCTACTTCGACGCCTCACTGTTCCCCGGCGGCGTGCATCCGCTGGAGGTGACCGGACCTGACGGTACCGCCGAGGCCACCAAGCAGGTGATCGGCATGGTGGAGCGCAACGCGCTCACCGGCGGCCACTGGCCGCCCAAGCCCAACCCCAATTTCCGCGGCACGTTCGACCCCTGGGGCCTGCCGCTCGTCAACACGCTGATCCTGTTGACCTCCGGCACCACTGTCACCTGGGCGCATCACGCGCTTCTCAGCAATAACCGCAGGGGCCTCAAGTGGGGGCTCCTGATCACCATCGTGCTCGGCATTATGTTCACGTTGTGCCAGGCCTATGAATACGTGCACGCCGGCTTCACCTTTTCCGGCTTCATCTACGGCTCCACCTTCTTCATGGCCACCGGCTTCCACGGCGCGCACGTGATCATCGGCACGCTGTTTCTCACGGTGTGCCTGTTGCGGGCGCTGGCTGGGCACTTTACGCCAAAGCAGCACTTCGGTTTCGAGGCCGCCGCCTGGTACTGGCACTTCGTCGACGTGGTGTGGCTGTTCCTGTTCACCTGCATCTACGTTCTCGGCGCCGGCACCCCGGCCCCGCACTGACCGGGCTCGCAAACTCTACGGGTCATCCGGGAAGGCCGATCGCCCTAAGGCGTCGTGGTTGCGTTGGGCTCCCCACAGGCGTCCCACGGGCGTCGTGTGAGCGGCGCCCGCGGATCGAGTAACACCTTGCACCAGGTATGCCCCCCAGCGAGGTTCCGCGCTTGAGGGCATGGGCGCATACGACCCTGCCGCCGCGGGGGATGACGTTGCGGTGAGCGCATGCGCTTAAGGCTCGCCACATATCGCATGACAGGCGGCGCGGCGTCAGCCGGTGGCCAACGATCTGTGAGGTGCCGTTACTGGCCCGCTGGGTTGTCGGCCGGGGCCTTCGCTTTGGCGCGCCCACGGGCCTTCTTGGGGGCGCTGCCGGTGTCGGTCGCGTCGCTGGGAGCGATGCCGGCCTGCTTAAGCTGCTTGGTGAGCTGACCGATCACCCGCCAGGCCGCGTTCTTGGCGGTCTGCTCCTTGGCCAGCTGCTCGCCCGCCACCTTGGCGGCCTGCTCAGCCTCCTCCCGAGCGAGCTGTTCATTGGCGGCCTGCTTCTGCGCCTTCTTCAGCGCCTTCTGCAGGCCGGCCACGTCCTCAGTTGCGGCAGGCGCGTCCGCACCACTTTGGGCGACGGCCGGCACCGGCGGCGTGGCCGCTTG
>JAFMSC010000415.1:0-3321 GCA_017353825.1 Hyphomicrobiaceae bacterium
TCGTGCCTTGGCGCTTCTCGGACGCCTCCCGTCGGCGCGCGTGGATGGGTTAGCCATCCAGGCGTCCGAGAAACCTGCACAGATCCGGACGTTGTCGTCTGGGAGGTGCGTTGAGACCCGCGTCGCTTGCATGGCCTCGCTGGCAGCGTGAGCGGCACGTACGACAGGGTTGCGCTCATCGCCGCCGACCAATGACTAGCAGATATTCGCGCTTCACATGCAGCCCGGTGGCCACGGCGTAGTGGCGATGGTAGGCATCGACATCGCGCTTGAGCCGCTGAAGGCGGTCGGCCGGTAGGCTCTCGGTGAGCTGGCGCAACGGGCCGGCTGGCGACGTCGCTGGCTGGCTTCTTTGACTTGGCCTTCTGATACCTGGAGGTAGGGGCGACTGCTTGTCTGTTTGGGCGAGGCTGCTCCTCACAGAGTTTTTACCGCCAGGCCACAACCAACGAGGAGCCGCCTCCGTATCTCGCTGGTCTGTCCTTAAGCGACTGGAGACCGCCATGCTGTCAAACAAATCTCTCATCGCGCTCGCTGTGACGCTGTTGGCCCTGGCTGCCGCGGCAGCTGCCAATGGCGCGTTGGCTGCCACTGCCATTGAGTACGCGCTAATCGCCGCCTTCTTCGGATATCCGTAATGCGCACATTAGGGTGCTCGGCCCCAGCGCCTTCTCCCTGGCGGCGAGGCTGCGGCGGTAGAGGGGCTCGCCCTCGGGGTAGCGGCCGTGGGCCCAGAACAACCCGGCCAGGTTGTTGAGTGAGCTGCCACAACAGGAAGGTCGGGCCCCAGCGCCTTTTCGAAGGATGGCGAGGCTGCGTCGATCGCGATCACACCGCCTTTCGCCAGCAGCTGCGACCACTGGTGCCCGGGCGGTTCACCAAGGTAGCGGAGACGCCGGAAAGGTAATCGTGACGCCGGAACGAGCCACACTACGGGCCCCGGTCAGGGGCGACGTCAACAGCAGCCCCTGCCCGAGCGTCAGCGCGAGGATGCTGGCTAACAGGCACGACACCGCCCATTCTTCTTCTGACATCTCATCAAGACCTCCAGCTCGTGTAGACGAATCGATTTCAACTTTGACGCGATAGAGATTTCGACCGCTCGGCCCAGGAAACACAAGCCGAACTCTTCCGGGACTATTCCGGGACCGCGTTGTCCACGGCTCCCGTTTGTTCCCTGTCTGTCCAATTGCTCTTGGCTGGGAAGCCGTTAGAATGCTCACAAATACGGATCGTGCGGGCGTAGTTCAGTGGTAGAACATCAGCTTCCCAAGCTGAGTGTCGAGGGTTCGATTCCCTTCGCCCGCTCCAATCTTCTCAATGACTTAGCGCAAATTCAGGCCCAAATCCTTGTTGCAGCGGGTTGCGACAAAAACACCGTAAAAGCAGCATCTGTCGAGAACTGACACAAACTCCTTGCGACAAGAGATGCGACAAGACTACAAGCCCTGGTGAGCCTTCCTTTGAGGTCCGTTCCCATGGCCATCATCCAAGTCGGCGATATCGAGTACTTCCTGGAGCAGGGTGTGGTCGTGGGTGCCCGCAATGTCGCGATGGATGAGCTACGCGATGAGCTACGCGATGAGCTACGCGCGGAGATGGACGCGGAGATGGGTGAACTACGGGCGGTGATAGCCTCCGCGCAGGCGAGCAACGTGACACCTTTACGCCGAGGCATCGGCCGGCCGGAGAAGAACGTCAAGATGACTTTGCGGGTACTAGCCGGGCGCTGGATTGGCCACAACGGCTGCCCTACCGTGCGGGCACGCCTGGAGCAGTACCTGCAGAAGGTCGCGGAAGAGCTCGGCGATCCGATCAGCGCCGACACGGCCGGCAAGCTCGCCGAAGAGGCAATGGCGATCAATAGAGCTCACGACCCCGACTGGGTCGAGTGACTTTTCAGACTTTTCAGACTTTTCAGGCGACCTGATTTCAGCGCCTAGCTATCTCCCCGCCTGTTTGTTCGTAACAACAGGTGAGGGACCATGTCTCAGCACTCTACGGGTCTCAGCGATTGCGAGCCCGGCGATTTCAGCCCGGCCAAGGATCGCATTGCCGGCGCGAAGGCGATCGCGGCATTCTTAGGCATCAATGAGCGCCAGTGCCGCTATAGGCTCGACCGCGATCTGATCCCGCACGCCAAGGAAGGCTCGCTGCATGTGGCGAGCAAGGCCGCGCTCGTCGCCCACTGGCGCAAGGTCACCGGCGGCACGACGGAGGCCGCGTGAAAGTCGTCCTCATCGTGGCCGCCGTGTTGCTCGTGGGGGGGGGTATCGTCGTCCTCGGCCGGCCTGAGAGCCCGGAGGTAGTCCAGGCGCGGATTAAGTTCTGCGCTCTACCTGCGGTCGCGCGGGAGCTCGGGCTGCTCGATTCGCGCTACGCCAAAAACGCCGGGGCGGTCTTCTCGCTCAAGTATCACCTCGTGTGGTGCCCCAAGTATCGACGTCCGGTTCTCACGAGTCCCGTCGACAAGCGGCTTAAGGCGATCCTCGGGGAGGTCGCCCGCGAGCACGGCATGACGATCCACGCAGCCGAAGTGATGCCCGACCACGTTCACCTCTTTGTCGAAGCCGATCCGACGCTGTGCGTCGCCGAGATCGTCAACCGCTTCAAGGGGCGCACCAGCCGACTGCTGAGGCAAGAATTTCGGCATCTGCGCACACGCCTGCCGACCTTGTGGAGCCGCAGCTACTTCGCCGGAACCGTCGGCGCGGTGTCCGAGGCCACGGTCCGCCGCTACATCGAAGCGCAGAAGGGGCGGTAGCTGATCCTGTCCTACAAATATCGGATCGAGCCCAACGCAGCCCAGGCGGTCTCGCTGACCGCGATGCTTGGCGACTTCTGCATGCTCTACAACGCCGGCCTCGAGCAGCGCATCACCGCCTACCGGCGCCGCGGCGTCTCGGTCACCTACCGCATGCAGGCCGACGAGCTGAAGGCCGTGCGGCTCGGCGAGCCCGACCTGGCGCGCTGGTCCTTCAGCGCCGAGCAGCAGGTGTTGCGCCGCCTCGACAAGACCTTCAGGGCGTTCTTCTCCCGCGGCCGCGGCTTCCCGCGGTTTCGGGCCCGCGCCCGATACCACGCCGCAGACTTCCGGGTTGGCGATGGGCTGACGATCCGGGGCAGCGGCAAGATCGGCATCGTCGGCGTGCCCGGCGAGATCAAGGTGCGCTGGCACCGCGAGCTGCCGAGCGATCCCGCGTCCGCGATCCTGACCCGGCAGAACGGGAAGTGGTACGTCGTCTTCCACGTCGAGGTTGCGCCGGTTGAGCGCGCCGGGCCCGACAGCGTCGGCATCGATCTCGGCTTGAGCAGCCTGGT
>JAFMSC010000415.1:3331-3938 GCA_017353825.1 Hyphomicrobiaceae bacterium
CTGGTCGCGCTGTCCAACGGCGAGACCGTCGAGCGGCCGCGGTGGACCAATCGCGCCGCGAAGGGCCTGCGCAAGCGTCAGCGCGCCGTTGCCCGATGCAAGCGGGGCTCGAAGGTAAGAGCCAAGCGCAAGGCTGCGCTCGCCAAATACTCCGCGCACGTCGCCAACAAGCGGCGCGATCACCTGCATAAGGTCTCGCGCGGCCTGGTCGATCGCTTCGGCCGGATTGCGATGGAAGACCTCAACATCAAGGGCCTGGCAGGGGGGATGCTGGCCAAGCATGTACATGATGCCGCGTGGGCAATGTTGGCCGCCATGCTCGCATACAAGGCTGCAAGCGCCGGTTGCGAGTTGGTCAAGGTCGATCCGCGCGGCACAAGTCAAGAATGCCCTGAGTGCGGCCAAGTCGCCGCCAAGACCCTTGCCGAGCGCCGGCACCGCTGCGATTGCGGCGCCGATCTTGACCGGGACGTTGCGGCGGCAATGGTCGTACATCACAGGGCGTTTGGTTTCAGGCCCGGAGCGGGCCGTAGGACGTCAAGCGAGCCGGTCGCGGCGTAGCTTGTCCTAGAAGCCGCCTGCTTCAGCAGGCGGTAGTTCACCGCGC
>JAFMSC010000416.1 GCA_017353825.1 Hyphomicrobiaceae bacterium
CGCTCCTGAAGCACCCGCTGTGCCGGCTGGGCCTCGACGCAGAGCAGTTGGAAGCGGGCCGGCGGACGTTGGAGCTGGCCTGCTTCCGCGGGCCCTACGTCGGCAGCGGGCTCGAAGACATCGACGCAGCGCTGGAGGGCGCGCGCGCACAATCGCGCCACCCTGAGGTGCTGCGCCGTCTCGCGTTCTCCGACTGGCGCGCCGCGCGCACGCTGGTGCGGCACCTGCAGCGCACCTCCGCGCCGCTCATGGAGGCGATGGGAGCCTCAGAGCCGCTCCCCCTCAGCACATTGGCCGCAGCCCACTACAAGGTCGCGCAGGCCATGGCAGAGACCGCCGACGGCGACGGCGGCGGCGCGCTGCGCCAGGGTGATGCCGGCGAGTGGGCCGTCGAGCTGTTCGCGAACCTCCTCAATCATGGGATGCCCGCGCCTGAGCTAGCCGGCGCCGACTATCCCGACTTCTACCGAACGCTGGTGGCCGAGAAGCGCCTGCGTCCGCGCGCCCGCCATCCGCGCCTGTCGATCTGCGCCCCCTACGAGGCGCGCCTGCAGCAGGCCGACTTCGTCATCCTCGGCTCGCTCAACGAAGGGACGTGGCCGAAGGCCGCCGACCCCGGTCCGTGGCTCAGCCGGCCGATGCGCGCTGCCCTCGGCTTGCCGGCTCCAGAGGAGCGTATCGGCGCCAGCGCGCACGACTTCGCCGCCCAGCTGTGCGCGCCGCGCGTGATGCTGACGCGCGCCGCCAAGATCGACGGCGCCCCGACCGTGCCCTCCCGCTGGCTCTTGCGCCTGCAGGCGCTGGTGAAAGGCATGTGCCTGCCGCTGGAGCCAGAAGAGCCCTGGCTCGCCTGGGCACGGGCGCGCGACGCCCTCCCGGTGCGCCAGCGGCTGCGGGCGCCAGAGCCACGCCCATCGGTGGCGGTGCGTCCGCGCAAGCTCAGCGTCACCACCATCGAGACGTGGATCGCCAACCCTTATGCCATCTTCGCCAAGCACATTCTGAAGCTCGAGCCCCTCGACCCGCTGGGCGCGCGGCCAGGGGCGGCCCTCAGAGGACTGGTGGTGCACGCAGCCCTCCGCAGCCTCACCCAGCGCTATCCACGCGCGCTCCCGCCCAACCTAGCCCAAGAGCTGGCCGCCATCGCCCGTGAGGTGCTGGCCGAGTACACCTCCAACCCGCGCGTGGCCGCCTTGTGGGCGCCGCGGCTGGCGCGCTTCGCCGACTGGTTTGCGCAGACGGAGGGAGCCCGGCGGGCCGGCATCAGGCAGGTCGTGGCCGAGACCGAGGGTCAGCTCGTCCTCGCCGCGCCGGCCGGGCCGTTCATCTTGAGCGCGCGCGCCGACCGCATCGATGTAGGCGAGCGGGGCCTCGTCATCACCGACTACAAGACGAGCCAGACTCTGGATCACCTGAAATCCAGCGCCAAGGCCGGACGAGCGCCGCAGCTGGCGCTCGAAGCGGCCATCGCCGCGACGGGCGGGTTCGCGGGGGTACCGGCAGCGCCGGTCACGATGCTGCGTTACATCTCCACCGCGGGCGGCGAGCCGCCGGGCCACGAAGTGATTCTCGACGGCAACGCCGCCCACCTGGCGCGCGAGGCGCAGAAGGGGCTTGCGCGCCTGATCGCCAAGTTCGACGATCAGGCGACGCCCTATCGCGCCATGCGTCGCGCACGTTTCCGGTACGACTACGACGCCTACGCACATCTTGCGCGGGTTGCGGAGTGGTGTGCCGGGGACGAGGAGGAGGACTGAGCCATGCCGCCTCTCTCAGCTTCCGCCACCTCTGCCCGCGAGGACACCCGCCGCAACCAGGCCGCCGCCGCCGATCCGACGGCCTCCGCCTGGGTCAGCGCCAATGCCGGCACCGGCAAGACGCACGTGCTCACGCTGCGCATGCTGCGCCTGCTGCTGTCCGGCACCGAGCCTGCGCGCATCCTGGCGCTCACCTACACCAAGGCGGCAGCGGCCGAGATGGCAACACGCGTGTTCGCGCGCCTGGCGGAGTGGGTGACTGCGAGCAACGAAACCTTGACGAAGGCCCTGCGTGAGCTGCTTGAGCGCAACCCCACGACCGATGAGATGCGGCGCGCGCGCCAGCTGTTCGCGCTGGTGATCGAGACGCCGGGCGGGCTCAAGGTCGAAACCGTGCACGCCTTTTGCGAGCGGCTGCTGCAGCGCTTTCCGCTGGAGGCGGGCGTTCCGCCAGGGTTCGAGATCCTCGACGGCGACACGCAAGACGCCCTGTTGGCCGAGGCCACCGACCAGGTCCTCACCGAGGCAGCCAAGGGCAATGCCGACACGCCGCTTGCCGATGCCCTCAAGCGCACCATCGCCTACGCGGCCGAGAGCAATTTCGATGCGCTTCTTGCCGACGCCCTTCGGCATCGCACCTGGCTCGGCGCCCAGCACGTGCCAGCGCCGGAGGCGCACGCCGACACCCTGCGCTACCGCGCGTGGCTGGGGGAGAGGGTGCGGCTGGACCCTGCCAGCGACGGCCTCCGGCCGGAGGAGGTGGAGGCGTTGTACCGGCGGGCGCTCGGCCTCGCACCCCATGCCAGCCTCGCGCGCACCGACGAGGCGCTGGCGGGCCTGTTGACCAAGGCCGAGCTCCTAGGCCTGCGCGACATCCTGGCCAATGGTTCCCGGGCCGATATGACGGCGGCCGAGCGTGTGGACGCCGTGCTTGCGGCCACCACCGAGGCGGGGCGCGTTGCCGCGCTGGGTCGGCTGTTTCTCACCGATGGCGAGCCGCGCAAGACGCTGATGACAAGAGGTCTTGCCGCGCAATATCCCGACGCCGCCGACCAGCTTCAGCAAGCGCAGAGCCGCTTCGCCGCACTCCATGAGGAGCGGTCGAGGCTGCAGCTGATGGAGGCCACCCTGGGCTTGGTGCGGCTCGCCAGCGCGGTGATGCAGCGCTACACCGACGCCAAGATGCGCCATGCTGAGCTCGACTTCGACGACCTCCTCGCCAAGGCAGCCAGCCTGCTGCGCAACTCTCCGAACGTGGAGTGGGTGCTCTACAAGCTCGACGGCGGCCTCGACCATATCCTCTTGGACGAGGCGCAGGATACGAGCCCGGTGCAGTGGAGGGTCATCACGGCGCTAGCCGAGGAGTTCTTCGCTGGGATCGGTGCCTACGACAAGGCCCGCACGCTGTTCGCGGTGGGCGACGAGAAGCAGTCGATCTACAGCTTCCAGGGCGCCGAGCCCGGGATGTTCGCCACCCAGGGCGCCGCGCTCGGCAAGCGCGCCGAGCTGGCCGGCGCGTCCTGGCGGCGCGTGCCGCTCACTTTGTCGTTCCGCTCGGTTGAGCCCCTGCTGGCAGCGGTCGATGCCATCTTTGCCGATCCCCGCCGCACACCGGGGCTCGGAACGGCGCCTGTCCGCCACGCCGCCGACCGCACCGGCCATGCCGGGCTCATCGAGGTCTGGCCCACGGAGAAGCACGAGGCCGCCGACCCGGCGGAGCCGTGGTCGCCGCTTGAAGAGACCGCTAACACCACGCCGTCGGTGGTGCGGCTCGCCAACCGCATCGCCGACACCATCGCCGGTTGGCTCAAGTCGGGCGAGAGGCTGGTTTCGGAGGACCGCCCAGTACGGGCCGGCGACATCCTGGTGCTGGTGCGCAAACGTGCGCCGTTCGCGCCGGCCCTCGTCACGGCGCTGAAGGCGCGCGCCGTGCCCGTGGCCGGGGCAGACCGGCTGATGTTGACCGAGCAGATCGCCGTCGAGGACCTGATGGCCCTTGGCGACGCGCTCATGCTGCCGGATGACGATCTCGCTCTGGCCGCGGTGCTCAAGTCGCCGTTGTTCGGCCTCGACGACGAGAACCTGATGAGGCTGGCGCACGGCCGCTCGCAGTCGCTGTGGGCGCAGTTGCAGGCTGAGGCCGGCGCCGGAGGGCAGCTCGCCGAGGCGG
>JAFMSC010000417.1 GCA_017353825.1 Hyphomicrobiaceae bacterium
CGCCGCGGACGCCTGTCTTACCTGCTTGGTTGGCAGCGAGTGAGAGGAAGGCCCATGCGCAAAGCTCCCAACGAGATCACTGTGACTTTTCCGGACCGGGCTAGGCGCTCCGTGCGCTGCGGTATCACCGGCAATGCCCTGGCCGAGAGCATCTCCAAGTCGCTCGCGAAGCGTGCCGTGGCCATGCTGGTTGATGGCCACCTCGTCGATCTGGCTGACCCGATCGAGAAGGACGCGAGCGTCAAGATCCTGTCCCGCACCGATCCGGAGGCACTGGAGCTGATCAGGCACGACGCCGCGCACGTGATGGCCGAGGCGGTGCAGAGCCTGTGGCCGGGCACCCAGGTCACCATCGGCCCGGTGATCGAGAACGGGTTCTACTACGACTTCGCCAAGGCGGAGCCGTTCCACCCCGACGACCTCGAAAAGATCGAGAACAAGATGCGCGAGATCATCGCGCGCAACGCTCCGTTCACCAAGGAATACTGGAGCCGCGAGCAGGCCGAGGCGTTCTTCAAGGCCAGGGGCGAGCTGTTCAAGGTCGAGCTAGTGGACGCCATCCCCAAGGGGGAGGACCTCAAGATCTACAGGCAGGGCGAATGGCTCGACCTCTGCCGCGGCCCGCACATGACCGCAACCGGCCACATCGGCAAGGCCTTCAAGCTTACCAAGTTCGCTGGCTCCTACTGGCGCGGCGACCACACCAAGCCGCAACTGCAGCGCGTCTACGGCACCGCCTGGGCGACCGAGCCTGAGCTCGCTGGCTACCTCAAGCAGATGGAGGAGGCCGAGAAGCGCGACCACCGCAAGCTCGGTCGAGAGATGGACCTCTTCCACTTCCAGGAGGAAGGCCCCGGCGTCGTGTTCTGGCACCCCAAGGGCTGGGCGCTGTTCCAGAATCTCATCAACTACATCCGGCGCCGGCAGAACGCGGCCGGCTACCACGAGGTGAACGCACCGCAGCTGCTCGACAAGTCCCTGTGGGAGACCTCGGGCCACTGGGCCACCTTCCGCGAGAACATGTTCACCACGGTGACCGACGACGAGCGCGAATTCGTCATAAAGCCGATGAACTGCCCCGGCCACATCCAGATCTTCAAGCACGGGCTGCGCTCCTACCGCGAGCTACCCTACCGGGTTGCCGAGTTCGGCAATGTGCACCGCTACGAGCCATCCGGTGCCCTGCATGGCCTCATGCGCGTGCGCGCCTTCACCCAGGACGATGCGCACGTCTTCTGCACCCAGGAGCAGATCGCCGAGGAGTGCATCAAGATCAACGACCTGATCCTGTCGATCTACCGCGACTTCGGGTTCGATGAGATCACGGTCAAACTCTCCACCAGGCCGGACAAGCGGGTGGGCGAGGATGCGCTGTGGGACCAGGCCGAGGCGGTGATGTCGGCGATCCTGGACGACATCCGGGCCCTGTCCAACGGCCGGGTGCGGACCGGCATCAACCCCGGGGAGGGCGCCTTCTACGGTCCCAAGTTCGAGTACGTGCTGCGCGACGCCATCGGTCGCGACTGGCAATGCGGCACCACTCAAGTGGACTTCAACCTGCCGGCCCGGTTCGGTGCCTTCTACATCGACCGCGACGGGGAAAAGAAGACGCCCGTCATGATCCACCGCGCGCTCTTCGGCTCGCTGGAGCGCTTCATCGGTATCCTCCTGGAGAGCAGCGCCGGGCACCTGCCGCTGTGGTTGGCCCCGCTGCAGGCGCTGGTGTGCACCATCGTCTCGGATGCCGATCAGTACGCGGTCGAGGTGCTGGCGGCACTCAAGGCCGCGGGGGTGCGCGCCGAGGTCGACCTGCGCAACGAGAAGATCAACTACAAGGTGCGCGAGCATTCCCTCGCCAAGGTGCCGGCCCTGCTGGTGGTCGGCAAGCGCGAGGCTGAGGAGGGCACGGTGTCGCTGCGGCGCCTCGGCAGCGACAAGCAGGAGGTGCTGCCGCTCGAGGCCGCCATTGCGCGCTTGGCCGAGGAGGCCGTTCCCCCGGACTTGAAGCGCGCGGGCGCCGCGGCGTAGGACCGATTGGCCGAGGCGCGCAACCCGGGCAAATCCGCGCAATCAAGAGAAAGGGCGGGGTTGCTCACCTTCGGGCCCAACCCAACCTTGCGCCGTTTGGAATGGGCCTTCCCAAGGCCTTGCGGGGGGTGCAGCCCCCGCGTTTGGTTCAAGGGCCCGACTTTGGCTAGAGAAAGTCGGTCGCGTGCAAAGTTCATTCGGCCCATCGCGTTTGACCTTGAGTATTGACGGGTTCCGACCATGGTGATCCCCGGTCAATGGAAATTCGCCAACTCCAACTTAAGCCCGCAACAGCTGAGCGTTCTCACGCTCTTGACGGAACGTGTGGTTGAGAGAACGTATGCTTGACGGAACGTATCGTGACGACTTTTCGCCTAAAGCCTTGATGCGTCTCGGGCCGATCATTCGGCTCTGCGCATTGGGCTACCCGCACGCCGACCGCGGGGTGCGCCGGAACGGGGCCGGGCGGCGCGTTCAGCGATGACCGGAGCGACGTGGCGGGGGCCTTGGACTTGGTTGTTTGCGCGACATCAAGCCCGCAGCGGAGCGAAGGTGGTTAACCCAGCATGGGGGGCGCCCACGGGTGAGGGCCCCCGCAAGTCACAAGGAGCTGCCGATGCTGAAAGTTCTGCTACCCGGGGCGGCGCTGACGGTGCTGCTGTCCGCCGCCGCATTGATGCCCGCGACCGCGGTGGCGGCGCCGACCGGCCTGCTGTCGAGCGCGCTCAAGTCGGGCGCGCCTGCCGGCGTCGAGCCTGTCGCCGAGTGGAATGAGTGGAATGGACGCCGCTACAGGGCTGGCCGGCGATACCGGGAGGCGCCGCCGCACTGGCATCGCTATCATCGGCGCCCCCGCGACTGGTTTGGGCGCGGCTGCATCGCGGTGGGGCCGCTCTGGTTCTGCCCGTAGAGGTTGCAATGCGTGGCTGGTGTTGCCGCCAGCTCGGGCTAAAGAAAACCACCGAATATCAGCCCGTTATAGGAACGCTCTGCGCGTGCCGTGGCCGACCAGCCGCGGCTCGCGGCGCTTGGCAACGTGCGTCCTCCCGCCACGTCGCCTTGCCCACAGAATGTCCATCCTTCCAAGCAGATACGCGCCAGAAACAACGTATCTGTGTGAGGGGAAATGCGTATCGTTCGGGTTGTATTCAGCTTTTTTGCACTCGGATTTGGTGCCGGCACCTTCGAGCAAGCGGCCGGATTGGGAGACGCCCAGCACGCTCGGGCTCATGTCGCGGACTCCATGGACCAGGCGGTCGGATCGGTCGAGACGCCGACGAGCCAACCCTCGCGCGGCCAACCGGTGCCCCTTGCTCCGGTCGAGCCGGACGGCTTGGTCGTGCTGCTGAAGCGGTCAACCGAGGCGGGCGAAGCCACGGCTGCTGAGACCGTGGCGGCGGCCTTTAGCGCGGACCGGAGCCCGCCGCTTGCGACCGGCCAAGCTATCTTGGGCAGCGTCGGCGCCATCCGCTCCGCCCTCAGAGCAGGCGTGTTGGGCTTGCCGCGGCCGATGAGCCGGCCCGACGACCCCGCGCATTCGCCCATGCCGAGACCCGCCTTCGTGTCGCTGCCGCGGCCCGGAGCGGGGCAAGCCATGGCTGCAGAGCCTGAACCGCAGCTCATTGAGCCGCCCAGGCTGGTCCGCGACTCCACGGCGCCGGAGTTCATCATGCCGATCGACAAGGGGCGGGTGACGAGCATGTTCAACCAGGGCCGATATCATCCCGCCATTGACCTGGCGGCGCCGCTCGGCACACCGGTGCATGCGACCACGCGCAAGCAGCGCGTGACCTTCGCTGGACGGCGCGGTGGCTATGGCAACCTGGTCGTCACGCGCGACCCGTCGGGAAGGCAGCACTACTACGGTCACCTCCAGCGCATCGTCGCCGCGATCGGT
>JAFMSC010000089.1 GCA_017353825.1 Hyphomicrobiaceae bacterium
GGCCATGGCCAGGGGCCGCATCGGCGCTGCCCGCCAGATCTACGAGTACGTGGCCGAGCAACTGCGCTGGTCCACGGCCGCGCTCGCGTTGGCGGCGAGCTATGACCCCTACGAGCTGTCATACCTAGCGCCGATGGTGGTGGCCGATGTGGACAAGGCGCGGCAGTCGTACGAGCGCGCGCGCGCGCTCGCCGACGACCGGGTGGACTTCCACGTGCAGCGTCTGGGGCCACCGCCGGCCGACGGCGCGACCGCGGCCTTGCCGCCGCTGGCCGACGAGCCTGCGCCGTTGTGGGCCTGGTACAGCACCGTGGAGGGCAAGGACATCGTGCGCTGGGGCGACGAGGCCCTGGCGCGGGGATACATCGAGGCCGCGCGTCAGATCTACGAATATGCCGCGGTGGTGATGCGGTGGCCGACGGGGGCCCTGTCGCTGGCCGCCACCTACGATCCCGACGAGCTCAAACACCTGGGCTTCCGCACGCCCCAGCCGCAGCCGGAGCTGGCGCGCCAATGGTACGAGCGCTCCCGCGAACTCATGAACGCTCGCATCGACTTCCACCTAGCGCGCCTCGGAGCACCGAAGGGGCACCGCGCGCCGCGCGCCGAGCAGGGCCTCGCCTGCCAATAGTGAGCGCCTGGCTGGGGCGGGAGGATTCGAACCTCCGCATGGCGGAACCAAAATCCGCTGCCTTACCGCTTGGCTACGCCCCACCGGCGGCTTCATGTAGCCTTGTTTGAGGGTGCCTTCAAGGCGGCGGCCGATCAGGGGAACGTCCGGGACGGCCTTGCGTCTGCCGCGTTGCGGCTGGGCCGCAAATCCCCAGCATTTCGGCATGCGTTGCGGGACGGTTGAAGTGCGCCGCCCTCAGCGCCTAGTGTGCCCTCGTAGGAAGCGTAGTCGATCAAATTGCTCGGGGAGCGACATGCGGGCGGCGCGGCGGATTGTGCTCACCCTGCTCGGTCTCATATTGCTGGGGGCGAGGGTCGCTTGGGCGGGGGGCCTCGATTGCAACTCGCGCTGGCTGGACCGCACCGGGCTCATCATTTGCGACGACCCGGAGCTGACGCGCCTGGAGGAGCAGCTGGCACGCCGGCTCGACAGCTTGGCGACGCGGCTGAACTTCGGGCAGTACCTTGGCCTGCGCCACTGGCAAGCGATGTGGGCTGGACAGCGCGCCACCTGCGCGGCTGATCTCGACTGCATCACCGGCAGCTACCGGGCGCAGGGGCGGTTCCTCGACCGTTTTCAGAAATGTATCAACGCCAGCTTGGCGCGGCGCGCCTGTCTGCGCGACCTGCTCGACGGCGAGCGGGAGACTATGCGCCACTGAGGTGGGGACGGAAAGAGAGGTGCCAGCACGCAACTAGAAAAATGCGAGGGCCTTTAGCCCTCGCGTTGTTGCCGATCCCTCGCCTCTGGGCCGCGACGATACCTCAGGCCTTGGCCAAGAGGGACTCGACGTACTCCCAGTTGACGAGGTTGTCGAACCAAGCCTCCAGATACTTGGGCCGGGCGTTGCGGTAGTCGATGTAATAGCTGTGCTCCCACACATCGCAGCCCAAGAGCGGCATCGCGCCGTGCATCAGCGGGTTCTCGCCGTTGGCCGTCTTCTGCACCTCCAGCTTGCCGCCTTTGAGCGCTAACCAGGCCCACCCTGAACCGAACTGCGTCACGCCGGCATTGATGAAATCGGCGCGCATCTTGTCGTAGCCGCCAAGGTCCTTGTCGACCATCGCCTGCAGTTTGGCGGGGAGCTTCTTGCCGCCGCCCCTCGGCTTCATCCATTGCCAGAAGTGCAGGTGGTTGAAATGCTGGCCGCCATTGTTGACGAGTGCCGCGTTCTTCTCGGCGTAGGCCTTCTTGCACAGCTCCTCCAGCGACAGACTCTCGTAGGGCGTGCCGGCCATGGCCTTGTTGCCGTTGTCCACGTACGCCAGGTGGTGCTTGTCGTGGTGGAACTCCAGCGTCTCCTTCGACATGTAGGGTGCCAGCGCGTCATAGGCGTAGGCAAGGGGGGGGAGCGTGAACGACACCGGTTGGTCCTCCGTGCGTTGCGTTTCGGGACGGGGCCGAGGTGGCGCGCACGGTATCGACTTGGTGCGGGCAAGACAAGGCGGGCGTTGGGCGTGCGCTGGCGGAGGGGCCCTCAACAGCAATAGGGCGCGGCGACCCTGAGCACCGCGCCCCATTGGATCACGCCGGGGAAGAATTACCTTCAGGGTGATCCGAACCTAGGACCGATAGGGTGAATGCACCCTGAAGATAGGATTCATCCGCCATTCATGGCTCGCACCCGCGTCTACGGCCAAGGCCGGGGTGGTCCGCCAGCGTCCACAGCCACCAGAGGGCAGTCGCAATTTTGCCGTGGCGAGAGGGTAGCAGCCAGTTAACCTTTCGCATGCTCCACTCGGCCGCAAGCCGACCCGGTACTGGCAGTCTTGGCCATGTCTCTACAACACGCCCCCCAGTCCCGACTGCGCCTCACCCGGCTGCGCCGCACCCGACTGCGCCGCACCCGACTGCGCCTCATAGAAGACGCGCTTGGCCCGTCGGCGATGGCCGTCAGGTTGACCATCGGTTCGGCGCTGGGCTTTGCTTTGGGGCTTTCCGGCTGTGCCAAGCCGCTCGAGTTGGCACCCGGAGTTGCCGGCGCGAAAATCGCGCCATGGCAGGCGCAGCTCACGCTGTCCCCCGCGGCGGAGCGGCCTCTCTCAGACGGCGAGGGCGAGTTCGTCGTCGCCGCCGCCATTGCCGCCCAGGAGAAACGGCGACCGTAACCTGCGGGGCGTGAGATGTCCGGCGTCAGGCTTTCGCAGCTGCGGGAATAGCGAGGCAGGGAAAGGTCTTGTAGTCCCGGCCGCCGACGGCCCGACGCCCGACTGCTGGCACGACTCGTCGGTCCCCGCTGCTATCCTAGAACGCCTGCAGTCCGGTCTGGGCACGGCCCAGGATCAGGGCGTGGACGTCGTGGGTGCCTTCGTAGGTGTTCACCGTTTCTAGGTTGGCGGCGTGGCGCATCACGTGGTACTCGATTTGGATGCCGTTGCCGCCGTGCATGTCGCGCGCGGCGCGGGCGATGTCGAGGGCCTTGCCGCAGTTGTTGCGCTTGACGATGGAGACCATCTCGGGCGCCATCTTACCGGCGTCGAATAGGCGCCCCACCCGCAGCGCGCCCTGCAGGCCGAGCGCGATCTCGGTCTGCATGTCGGCAAGCTTCTTCTGCACGAGCTGGGTGGCGGCCAGCGGGCGGCCAAACTGCTTGCGGTCGAGTACGTATTGGCGCGCACGATGCCAGCAGTCCTCGGCGGCGCCCATGGCACCCCAGGCGATACCGAAGCGCGCGCGATTGAGACAACCGAACGGCCCTTTTAGCCCCGACACATCAGGCAGCAGGTTCTCCTCGGGCACCACCACGCCGTCCATGACCACCTCGCCGGTGATGGAAGAGCGGAGCGAGAGCTTTCCGCCGATCTTGGGTGCGGTGAGCCCCTTCATCGCTTTCTCTAGGATGAACCCGCGGATCTGGCCGTCGTGCGCAGCCGACTTGGCCCATACGACGAAGACGTCCGCAATCGGCGCGTTGGAGATCCACATCTTACTGCCAGTGAGGCGATAGCCGTCCGACACCTTCTCCGCACGCGTCTGCATGCTGCCGGGGTCTGAGCCGGCATCGGGCTCGGTGAGGCCGAAGGCGCCTACCCACTCGCCGGTGGCGAGCCGGGGCAGGTACTTCATGCGCTGTGCCTCCGAGCCGTAGGCAAAGATGGGGTACATGACCAGCGAGGATTGCACGCTGTTCAGGGATCGATAGCCGCTGTCCACACGCTCCACCTCGCGCGCGATTAGGCCATAAGAGACGTAGTTGGCGCCGGCGCAGCCGTACTTCTCGGGGAGGGTGACGCCAAGCAATCCCAGCGCGCCCATCTCGGTGAAGATGGCTCGGTCGGTCTTCTCCTCCAGGTAGGCTTCGATGACGCGCGGAAGAAGCTTCTCTTGGGCGTAGGCGCGCGCCGTGTCCCGGATGGCCCGCTCCTCCTCGCTCAGCTGTTCGTCCAGGAGGAACGGGTCGTCCCAGACGAAGGCGGCTTTCGACGGCTGGCTTCCCATCACGGCATCTCCTGCTCCCGGCACAGCCCAAGACACGGGCGGCTGCGCTGCTCGACGTGTGGGTAAGCCGTCGCCCTCTCCCCAGCAAGTGTGTGCGGCTTCGCAAACCGCGCGCAGGCCCCGGCAGGGCGCAAAGTCCCAGGCCGCCGGGGCCTAGCGCGTTCGGGCAGGATCGCTGCTCGGGTCCCGCGAGAGAGGGTCGCGCGTTGCTAGTCCTCGAAGTGGTCCTCGAAGATGCGGGCCACGGCCTTCTCGTGGGGCATGCCCTGGCGCACCAGCCGCTCATACTTGTGAGCGGCAGCGCGCGCCTCCCGGAACGCGCTCCAATAGGTCGCCAGACGCCCAAGGAAGACGCGCCCGGGGGAGCCCTTGCGCAGGCCGCGATGCCCCAACTCCTCAGTGCCATCCAGGCTTCGGACTGTTGCCATGATCTGACCCCTTCCGATTGTCTTTCTTCTGCACTGCAATGTGGTATACGATATGCCATATTGCAATGCGACAAGGCCGAGACGCAGCTATGCTGAGTTCGCATGAAGCTGGCGGACCGAAGCCAGTTGCGGGTCTGCTTGAGGCCAAAGCCGCTCGGCCCACGGGGTGCCCGCCAGTGCGGGGCCGGGCGGTCGCGTCGCCGGCCTTAGAAGCCTGTCAAGGCCTAGGGGGCGATCCTGGTCTGCTATGCTTCTCGCGTGAAGGCCGGGGCCGCGGAACGTCCTTGGGGCCCCGGGGGGCCCCGGCGGGCCCCGGGGGCCTCGGGTGCCCTGGGGGCTGCGCCTTGGCGGGTCCGACCGGCACCGAGCCAGAAGGCGGGAGGATGCGCACCAAGCGGCTTGGCGACGTTACCATCCGCGCCGTTGACGGGGGCGCGTTGCCGACACATCTCGTCGCCCAGATCGATGCGATCTTCTTCGAGGCAAGCAGGCGCAGCGCCTTTGCCTCGGCCAACGAGCGGGCGGCCTTCCGAGAGCGATGGCTCGGTCGTTACCTGGCGGGAGGATCCGACGTGGTCCTCGTTGCCCACGATCTTGAGGGGGCCGTGGCCGGCTATCTCGTAGGAGCCCTCGACGATCCGGCCGAACAGGAGCGCTTCGCCGACATCGGCTACTTCCGCGGCGCCTTCCGCGAGTTGTGCCGGCGGTATCCAGCGCACCTGCACATCAATCTGGCCCCGGCCTTCCGCAGCCGGGGCATCGGCGCGCGCCTGATCGCGGCCTTCTCTGCCCGCGCCGTCGCGGTGGGCACGCTCGGCTTCCACGTCGTGACTGCCAAGGACGCGCGTAACGTACGCTTCTATACGCGCTGCGGCCTCAGCGCGCTCGGCACGACCTCCTGGAGCGGGCGCGAGGTGGTGTTCCTGGGCAGGGCGCTCCCGGGAGGCGAATCGTCGCTATCCCGGCGTTAACTGATAGAGTCGGGGGTTGCAGGCCATCCTGCAACCTGCTTTTGATGTCGGGGGGCGCCTAGGGACTGGGACCACGACGGCAGCGGTGCTGCACGGGGTAGGCCGGGTCATGCAGCGGTTCTTCGACCTGTTCATCGACTTCGTGTGGCAGGGCGTGGCGGCGATCTTCCGCTTCGTGCAGACGGTGTGGATGTGGGCCGTGCAGCAGGTCGGCGACCTGCTGCAGGTGCCATGGCAGGAGTGGGATCCGATCAAGCTCGTCGTGCTCACCGTCATCGTGGCCGGCGTTGTTCGGTACCTCTACAAGGCCCTCTGGGAGCTGTGGGACGCCTCGCAGAAGATCCTCGCCGCCCTTGCCACGCTGTTGGGTGTGCTCATCAAGACGCTGCCCCAAGTGCTGATTGCCGGGTTGATCGCGCTCGCGGGTGTGGCGCTGCTCAACAACGTCGACTTCTCGCACTTACGCAGGCCATCATTCCTGCACACCGGCGCCAGCCCTGCGGATCTCTGGGGCAGCGACTGCGGGCGTTACGACTGCGGCCGGTAGCAGACGCAATTGCGCGAGGGGCGATTACACCAGCCGGGTTCGCGCAATCTGAACTGGCAGTTAGCAAGCACGAGAGAACGGATGTCGGTTCAATGCGCTCCGCAGCATTGCACCCTCTTATTCGGCGGCGCGATCTGGGCGGTGGCCCTTGCGGGTGAGCGCGGCAGAGTTGCGCACGAGCAGCTCCGCTGCCAGCTGGCGCAGGGCCTTGCCGGTTTCGCCCGGATACTTGGCCCAGTAGGAGCGCGGGCGCGGGCAGAAGTGCGCCGCAGTCTGCAGCGAAGTGGCGCGCGGGATCACCTGGTCAAAGCAGGTATGCTTACAGTTCTGACGCAGCCAGCGCTCGTATTGGGAGTCCTCGAAGGCGTTGATGTCCTTCATGGAGATGACGACACCCAGGCAATGGGCGAAGCCCATCTCGGTGTCGCGTTGGCTGAATGCCCCGAGGAACTGGAGGCCGTGGGTGGATATGTAGTCGGGCTTGCTGGGGGAGAGGTAAAAATCCACCTCGCGCAGCCAGCATTCGGTGAGCACGGATAAGCCGGGCGCGCTGTCGACGAACACAAAGTCGTAGGAGCTGCGCGCCTCGTTGAGGAAGTTGCGCACGGCATGGCGCAGGCGCGACTCCAACCCCTCCTTGGACACCTCGCGCTCGAACAGCGTGAGGTGCCCGCCGCCCGTCATCAGGTCCACCGTACGCGCATCGTCAACGTCAGACACGCCGGCGGATACGAAGGCGGTCCAGTTCACGAACTCGTTCTTCAGCACAACGGTGATGAAGTAATCGACCATGGTGCGACCCTGCTGTTGGATCGCCTGCACCCAGTCGGGCCGCATCAGCATCGTGCTGACGCTCGAATGTGCGTCGGAGTCGACCACCAGGATGCGCTTGCCGTGGACGGCCGAAAGTGTCTCGGCCAGGGTGAGCGTCAGCGTCGACTTTCCGACACCGCCCTTCGCGTTCATGATGGTAATGGTGCTGTGCATGCGCTACCACCTGCCGTCTACCCGAACGCCGGGACGGAACACCACCCAAGCACGGCCGCACAGACCGAAACGGCAGGCCTGCGCGTATCCTGGCGACGCGAGCAACCGTGATTCGCCATTCGCCGACCCCGAGAGCGCCAGGTCCCGCCTCGATGATTCCTTGTAGATTAGCGGTATCCGCCGGTCTCAGTCTAGCTTGTCTGAGGCAGCAGCCGATCTTTCGAGCTGAGGGCGTGCGCCTGCGAGCTCCAGCGCGCCCCACGTGAAAGCAACGGCCGATAAACGGTCCTTGGCAAAGATTTGCGTGCCGATACGGAAGGCGGCGCATCTGACAGCGGCGCAAAATTGCGGCGGCGGGGTCGACCGCTCCGCGGAGTCGGGCTCAGGCGGGCTCCGACCCGCCCGTCCAGCTCGGAAGGCCCACGTCCTAAGGCCCACGTCCTTGAGCGGCAGCCCGCACCGCACCAGGTCCATGGATGATTTGGTCGTAGCGGTGGCGGCTGAAGAGGTGGCCTGCGCAGCCGCCCAGCTACGCGGAACCTGGCCGCGCGTAGGACCTGATCGCGCACCGGTTGTAGCTGGCCACCTCCAACTTGATGCTGGGGACGCTGCCGAAGAAGAAGCCGTACTCGAAAGTCGCGAGGTGGTGCCGCAGCCCCGGCCCCCGAGGCCCGCGCTCTCCGATCCCACCAACAGTGTTGCCGTCGGGGCGCAGGTCACGTCGAGGCGCGCATCCGAAGCCGGGCAGGTTACTTCGATCGAACAGATGTCGATCAGTTGGCGCGCGGGAAGGGCTGATCGGATCAATGGAGCTGCCACTCATGGCACGCTGGCGAAGCGCCTCATGCCATCCGCGTAGAAGCATGCTTGGCATGATATGTCCATTCCCGGCCCCTCGGCGGCGACCATGCGGGCGAGAGGATATGACCGTCCCTTGTGCCACGGGGTGACGTGGGGGCCCGCCGTGGACTAGGCTGGCGCGAAAGGAACGCCATATGCCTGGGCAGACATACGACTACGTCATTGTCGGGGCCGGCACCGCCGGGTGCCTGCTCGCCAATCGGCTGTCGGCCAACCAGAACGTGCGGGTGCTGCTGTTGGAGGCCGGCGGCAAGGACAACTACCCTTGGATCCACATCCCCGTAGGCTACCTCTACCTGATGGGCAACCCGCGCGCCGACTGGTGCTTCACGACCGCGGTCGAGCCGGGTCTCAACGGGCGCAGCCTCGCCTACCCGCGCGGCAAGGTGCTCGGCGGCTGCTCCTCCATCAACGGCATGATCTACATGCGCGGCCAGCAACGGGACTACGACCAATGGCGCCAGATGGGCAACCCCGGCTGGTCGTGGGAGGAGGTGCTGCCCTACTTCAAGAAGCACGAGGACCAGTGGGCCCTGGAACCCAGTGCTTTCGAGAGCCTGCACGAACGCGGGGGCGAGTGGCACATCGAGCTGGCGCGCGTCCGCTGGGACATCCTCGACGCCTTCCGCGACGCCGCCGAGCAGGCAGGCATCCCCAAGATTGACGATTTCAACCGCGGCGACAACGAGGGTTGCGGCTACTTCCACGTAAATCAGAAGACGGGTGTGCGCTGGAACACCGCCAAGGGCTTCCTGCATCCGGTCGCGCACCGGCCCAACCTGAAGGTGGTTACCCACGCCATGGTCGAACGCCTGCTGCTCGACGGCAGGCGTGTCACCGGCCTGGTCTGGCGCCAGCCGGGGACGGCATGCACGGCCAGGGTCGCAGGCGAGGTGATTCTAGCGGCGGGGGCGATCGGCTCGCCGCAGATCCTGCAGCTGTCCGGGATCGGACCCCACGCGGTGCTCGCACCGCTCGGCATTGCTGTGGCACATGAGCTCAAGGGGGTGGGCGAGAACCTGCAGGACCACCTCCAGATCCGCTGCGCCTACAAGGTGAAGGGCGTCAAGACCATGAACGAGGGCTATCGCAACCTGTTGCGACGCGCCGGCTTCCTGATCGAGTACCTGGTGTGGAAGCGCGGGCCAATGACCATGGCGCCCTCGCAACTCGGCGCCTTCGTGCGCTCCGACCCGAGCCGCGACACCCCCAATCTGCAGTACCACGTGCAGCCGCTCACGCTGCCCAAGTTCGGGGAGCCCCTCGACCCGTTCCCTGCGTTCACGGCGAGCGTCGCCAACCTGCGTCCAACCAGCCGCGGATGGGTGCGTATTACCTCGCCCGACCCGCAGGCGCATCCGCAGATCAGGCCCAACTACCTCTCGACCCAAGATGACCGCCAAGTGGCCGCGGACTCCATCCGCATCACGCGCCGCATCGTGTCGATGCCGGCGCTCGCGAAATACCTCCCGCAAGAGTTCCGGCCGGGTTCGCAGATCGAGGGCGACGACGCGCTGGCAGCCGCCGCCGGCGACATTGCGACCACCATCTTCCACCCCGTGGG
The DNA here is from genome assembly GCA_017353825.1 of Hyphomicrobiaceae bacterium. Classification (GTDB taxonomy): domain Bacteria; phylum Pseudomonadota; class Alphaproteobacteria; order Rhizobiales; family Hyphomicrobiaceae; genus AWTP1-13. Next base: position 9,470 of record JAFMSC010000089.1, read on the forward strand.
GACCTGCAAGATGGGCGGCGACGAAACCGCGGTCGTGGACGCGAGGCTCAAGGTACGCGGCCTCACGGGCCTGCGCATCGCCGATGCCTCGGTGATGCCCACCATCACCTCGGGCAACACCAATTCGCCCACCTTGATGATCGCCGAGAAGGCCGCGGCGATGATCCTTGAGGACGCCCAGCGCAAGCCGATCGGCGGCTAGGCGTCACAGCCGTCGGTGCCCTCCGTGTCTGAACCCATGCTACCACGTTGGATCTGGCTCGTTGTGCGGGGGGATGGGGAGGTTTGCAAAAACAGCGCCACGGCCGCGGGGGTCACTGGAGGTCCCTGGAGGTCACTGGAGGTCACTGGGGGCCACAGGTCTGACGCCCGCCGCCTCACGTCCGGCAACGGCGCTCGCGTTCCTTCGCCAGCTCGATTCCGACCTCGCTGCTCAAGGTGCGCGTGCGCGAGACTTGCTCCGGCGTCATGCTCGAGACCGGGCCGCCCAGAGACTTGGTCGCCGCGGACAGCTCGGCCCCCGCCTTGACCAGCTCGCTGCAGGTGAGCTGCTTGCGTAGCGCGCGGAAGGCGAACAGGCGCGTGCCGTTGGCATAGGCGTCGGGCGGTTGCCGCTGGCCGATCCAGCTCCGATCGGGGCTGTCAATCAGGGCTTTGAGGACCACCTTGCATTGCTGCGCGGTGGAGCAGCCGCCGGCGTCCGGCTCCGCCACGGGCGCCGACCCCTCCGGCCACGGCTCGAGCATGTCGTTGAGCAGGCTGCTGGCGCTCTGACTTGAGGACGCCGCGCAGCCTGCCAGCAGGAGCGAGCCCAGAAGCCCGACGGCTGCGGCCCGCCAGCGAGCCGCAGGCAAGACTTGGGACGGCGGCGCCGACGCGCTCTGCTGGCTATGATCGCTCATCGCTTGAGCACTCCCCGCCGGAAGCCGATCCCCAGAATCGCTTTGCCGGCCAGATTGTTCATCCTGCAATTGTTAGGCAGATGTTTGATGGTAGTTAGGTCACACTTGCTCTTAAGCGCACAAAGCTGCCATCCTTCGCCTGGTGGACAGCAGCCGACGGTCGAAGACCCCAGCACAGTGTCGGCGCTGCTACAGTCGGCCCCGGAAACACGCCCGTAAGGACCGGGGGGTGTCGGCTATGCGTGTGGCGCATCGCGAAACATTGCGAAGCGGGTTGCAAGGTGGCACTGACAAGCGTCGGAGTTGTAGGTGCCGGTGCGTGGGGCACCGCGCTGGCGCAGGCCGCGTGCAGGGCGGGGCGTGACACGCTGCTCTGGGCGCGCGAGCCCGAGGTCGTGGCCGAGATCGCAGCCCGCCGCAGCAACAGCGCCTTCCTGCCCGGCGTCACGCTCGACGCCTCCCTGAGGGCGACGGCCGACCTTGCCAGCGTGGCCCAGTGCGATGTGGTCCTCATGGTAGCGCCCGCGCAGCACGTGCGCACCACGAGCGGCGCGCTGGCGCCGCACCTGGCGCCTGGCAAGCCGGTGGTGATCTGCGCCAAAGGCCTGGAACAAGCTACCGGCAAGCTCCTTGCCGAGGTGCTGGCCGAGGCTCTGCCGCAGGCAACGCCCTCCGTCCTATCCGGACCAAGCTTTGCCGCCGACGTGGCGCGCGGGCTGCCGACCGCGCTCACGCTCGCCTGCGCCGACGACGGCCTGGGCGCGCGGCTCGCCGAAGCTGTGGGCAGCCGGCCGTTCCGCATCTATCGCTCCACCGACCTCGTTGGCGTCCAGTTGGGCGGCGCGGTGAAAAATGTGCTCGCCATAGCGGCCGGTATCGTCGCCGGCCGGGACTTGGGAGCGAGCGCGCATGCCGCGCTTGTCGCGCGCGGCTTCGCCGAGATGCGCCGGCTGGGCG
>JAFMSC010000418.1 GCA_017353825.1 Hyphomicrobiaceae bacterium
CACTTGATCTCCTCGAATGGGATGTCGACCGCCTCGCGTTCGGCCACGATGCTGCCGTCCGCAGCCCGCGGCGGTCGCAGGCCGATGGTGGCCTTGCCGCGGTCGGCCTGCAGCACGACCCCGATGCGCCACGGGGCGAGGTCGGCGGGGATCTCGATAGCGTTCAGCAACGCCCCCCAGTCGCCCGAGATGTCGATGCGCCTCACCGCGCCGCGCCAGCCGTGCTCGCGATCGAACGCGACGAGGCCGTCGATCAGCACGCGGCGGCCGATCCGCTGCATGATGGGATCGAGTGTGGTGCGCACCGATAGGCCGCCGTTGACGCGTTCGCTACCGTCTCCTGTGCGCTCGGTGCGGCCATAAAGACCGTCTTCGCCATACATCTGCAGGAGCTCGCGGCGCACTTCCTCGGCAAAGTAGTCGGCCGCGTAGATCTGCGTGCCGAAGGGCCGAATGTTGACCTTGAGCTCCTTGGCCTTGGCTACCCGCGCCTGTTCCCCCGTGATGAAGCCGTTCTCGGCCATCTGGTCTAGGATCCAGTTGCGCCGTTCCGTGGCCTCCTTAGTCTTCCGGAACGGATGGTAGTTGTTGGGCCCTTTGGGCAGGGCGGCGAGGTAGGCAGCTTCTTCGACGGTCAGCTCGGCCAGTTCCTTGCCGAAGTAGTTGAGCGCCGCGGCGGCGACCCCGTAGGAGTTCATACCGAGGTAGATCTCGTTCAGATAAAGCTCGAGGATCTGCTCCTTCTTAAACGTCCGCTCCATGCGGATCGAGAGGATCGCCTCCTTGAGCTTGCGGTCGAACGTACGCTCGCTGCTTAAGAGCAGGTTCTTCGCCACCTGCTGGGTGATGGTGGAAGCGCCTTCCGCGCGTTTTCCGCGCCGCTGGAAGTTTTTCACGAGCGCGCGCGCGATGCCCATGAAGTCCAGCCCGCCGTGCTCGTAGAAGCGCCTGTCTTCGGCCGACAGGAAGGCCTGGATGACCGTCTTCGGGATGACGTTGATGGGCACAAAGATGCGCCGCTCGCGCGCGTACTCGGCCATGAGGGTGCCGTCGGCCGCGTGGATGCGCGTCATAACCGGCGGCTCGTACTTGGCGAGGCGCTCGTAGTCGGGCAGGTCGCGCGATGCGATCCATACATAGGCGCCCGCAACGACGACGGCGCCGAGGAAGAGGAGTCCGCCGGACGCGAACACGAAGGTAAGCAGGCTCAGCAGCCAGCTACGCCGCTTGCGTCTCCTGCGCTGGAGCAGCAGCGGGAGAATTTGGACAGGTCTCATTGCGTCGAAATCCCGTCTTTGCGGGCTTGTCTAGTTGAGGTTGCAGGCGGCCGCAAGGGCGATGGGGCCCCAACGGCACATTAGTCGTGAATGTGGCGATACCACGCCCCGATCGGGCCCCAATGGCTTTCCGCGATGGCTCCCTCGATGGCCGGCCCGGCCGCCCGTCACGCCACCCGCCATGCCGCCCGTCACGGGCGCCGCTCGCGCGTCGTAAAGAATTCGTTGACAGACGCCGCGATCGACACTGCCACCTGCCGCTGCCAGTCGGGCGAGACCAAGAGCTGAGCGTCCTTCGCATTGCTGACGTAGCCCAGTTCTACGAGCACCGACGGGCAGTCGCCCTGGCGAAGCACCACGAAGGCCGCCGACGGTGCCGGTTCCCGCGACAGCGCGGTTGCTCCCTTAAGGTGGGTGAGCAGCCGGCCCCGAAACTCGGCCGAGAACTCCGACGTTTCGCGCCACTTGAGGTCGGCCAGAATGCGGTCGACCTCGGTGACGGTGTCCGAGCGCGACTCGGCACCGGCGAGCAGATCGGCGGCGTTCTCGTTTTCGGCGAGCCGTTGCGCTTCGCGAGTCGAGGCCTCCTCGGAGAGCGTATAGACGGCCGCCCCGCGTACGACCGCTGCTTTCTGCGATTCGGCGGGCACGCTATTGGCGTGGATGGAGACGAACAGGCTTGCGCCCCTCTGGCGCGAGAAGGCAACACGGCCGCCTAGCGGAATAAAGACGTCGGTGGAGCGGGTCATGTACACATCATAGCGGTCGGTGGCGTCCAGCTCGGCGCGCACCTGGAGGGCCACGGCCAGAACGACATCCTTCTCGCGGAACCCATCGCCTATTGCGCCAGGATCCGGGCCGCCATGGCCCGGATCGATGACGATGACAGGCCTGGCGCCGGCGCCCGTCGGAGCGTGGGCCTCCTCCATGGCGTGCAGCTCCGGGCTGATGGCCGCGACCGACTGGGCCACGTCGGCGAGGAAGCTCGCCTCGTCGGTGGGCACCAGGTCGAGCACGAGGCGCACGGTGGTGTCGCCGGCCTTTAGGGTCATCGCGTGTTTGTTGACCCGCACCGGGCGGGTAGTGTCGATGATCACGCGGGCCCTACCGGGCCCGAACAGGCCGTAGCGGTAGGCGCGGATAAGCCCCCCGCCCTCCTGGCCCGCCATCACGGGCAGGCGAAAGTCCACGTCGGGCATGTCGATGACAATGCGGTAGGGGTTGGCGAGGCTGGCGAGGCGATAACGCACCCGAGCCGACAAAAGCAGCGAGAAGTGTGTAAGGGCTGCGTCCCCCGTGACCTCGGCTTCGGTCACCGTCGCACTCTGGCCTGTCAAGTCCGCCCCCAAATCCTGCGGTGCCGCGCGCACGCTCGGTTCCCAGCGCGCCTCGGGTAGCGCGGGCTCGTTTTGCTCGGGGAGCGTTGCGCGCCCGGCTGCACCGGGGCGCGACTTGCGGATCTCGGTCTGCCCCGAGGCCTGCGCGGGCTCCGTCTTGCTGATCTCTGCGGACTGTGCAAGCGCGGGCGTCGGCACCAGCTCGCGGGCCACCCAGATGGTCACCCAGATGACCGACAAGAGGGTTGCCCAGACTGCGAGCGCCTGCCCGATCGCCCCCCAAACGCCAGCCGGCGGCCTGCCAGGCGCTCCCATTGTTCCGCCCCCTCCCTCGCTGCGGTCGCTTCGGCAGTACATTAACCATATGTTCGCCAAATCAAAGGCGGCATTGGAGCAACGGTTGGGACGACACTGCCCCCGAAAAACCCGCTTGCTAAGCGGGGGGCATCGGCCTAGAAAAAGGCGCAACGCACAGAGCAGCGACCGTTCGCTGCACGGCAATCCCCTAAGCACGCCGCCGGGTCCGGGGTCCCGTGGCTCGCCGCCAGGGCAGCGTTGTTGTAGATCGGACAGTCGAACGCTGCGACGGTCGTGAGCTTGCTCTTTGCGCGACATTTGCTGGCCGCGGGCCCATGGCCCGGCGGTGGGTTGATGAATTGGCCTCGAGGCGGTGCCTTGAGGTGTTTCGCCCGCTTGCCGATCGAGGACCGGCGCGGATGCAGACCACCACCGCACGAGTTCACCAGAGGCCCGATGGCCGGGCACTGCTTGCGGGGCATGAGCGCGAGCGCCACGCCCCGAGCGCCAATGTGGATCATGACAACAGCGTACTCACTTCGCAGGGGGAACATCGGCCGGCCGACCGTTTCAGCGTGGACGTGCTCGTCGCCATTCGAGATGGCGAGGCGCGACCGCGTCGGCGTGCCGCTCCCGCTCGGAGTGTGCCCCAGGGCGTCGCGATCCTCCCTTCCAAACCAAGATCGGCGCCTGCGCGGCTGCCTGCGTCCTGATGCGACGCGGCTCGGCCTCGCGCACCAGGGCGCCAGGGATTTCAGGACATGGAAAACAAGAACAAGATGCTTATCGACGCCACGCACGCCGAGGAGACTCGCGTGGTGGTGCTACGCAACGGCCGGGTAGAGGAGTTCGATTACGAGTCGGCCGGGCGCAAACTTCTCCGTGGAAACATCTATCTCGCCAAGGTTACGCGCGTAGAGCCGTCGCTGCAGGCCGCCTTCGTGGACTACGGCGGCAACCGGCACGGGTTCCTGGCCTTCAGCGAGATCCATCCCGACTA
>JAFMSC010000090.1 GCA_017353825.1 Hyphomicrobiaceae bacterium
GAGCATGGCGGCCAGCTCCTGCGCCTCGCTGCCGCCGGCCTCGTGATAGGGCCGCCCGTCGGCCAAGAGCGCGGTGAGGTGCGACATCGTCCTGGTGTCGGCAGCCAGCTTGGCGGCGATCTCGCAGGCGCGCTGCACAGAGTGGGTGAGCGTGCCGGTCTCGGCCAACACGCCCAGTGGGTCGTAGTTGAAGGCTCCGCGCCGCTCGTTCTCGCCGAGGCCCGCCGCCCGCCACGTCTCGATCAGGCTGCCGGCGGCGTCGAACGCGTTCTCGCGCGCATCGAGGGCGATGGCGGCGCCTTTGACCAAGGCCCCGCGCAGGGCCGTGGCGAAGGTCGCAGCGTCGTCGGCGAGGCCCGGCTGGCCCGGCGCCTCGATCTGCAAGAGCACCGAAGTGGCGCCGCCTTCCAGGTCCTCCAGGATCGCCTTGTTGGCCGCCTGCGGGTCAGGCTCGACGTGCCGCTGGCGCACGTCCCAGCCGCCTGCATACCAGCCGCTGCGGCCCACCGCCGTCGCGCCCACCACGGCATCCGCGCGCGTTGAGAGCGGCTGGACGGCGAGGGCGTCGGCGGTTGCCGAGACCAGCTGCTTTTGAAAGTCGGCGCCCCGGAGAACCTTGGCGACCAGCGTTAACCATGCCTCGCGCGAGGCGGGCTCGAACTCGGCTGCCAACGCCGCATCTTGTTTTGGTATCATTCCATCCCATCCTCAGGCACTGCCTGTCCTCGCGCGCTCGTTCCTTGCATCCCCCGGATACTCCAACTTGGGCGCCGCCTCATGCCATTTTCCTCGCCGGCAAGCTCTTCCAACTCATCCTTAGGAACGAGATACAACCACGCATTGCCAAGGGGTCGGCAGCGTGCCATCACGGCGCCAGCAAGCCGTCTCACGAGTCGCCTACTGCCAAGCGCCATTGACGCCTAGACGCCCAAGACCGGCGTGCCAGCGCCAGCGAGCAGCCAGCCCCACTTATGAGCCAGAGTGAAATCCTATTGGAAGAAGGCAAGCTCTTCCTCGGCAAGAGCCGCGCGGGCGCCGAGTGCCTGGAGCTCAGGCTCGCCAGCCGGCACGGCCTCGTCACCGGCGCCACCGGCACCGGCAAGACGGTCACCCTGCAGGTGCTGGCCGAGGGCTTCTCGGCCGCCGGGGTTCCCATATTTGCGGCCGACATCAAGGGCGACCTGTCGGGCATCTCGGCCCTAGGCGAGCCCAAGGAAAGTCTCGCCAAGCGCGCCAAGGAGATCGGCCTCGACGACTGGTCCAACGCCGCGTTCCCCACCGTGTTCTGGGATCTGTTCGGTCAGGAGGGCCACTCCATCCGGGCCACGGTGCAGGATATGGGCCCGCTGCTGCTCTCTCGTCTTATGGAGCTCCACGAGACGCAGGAGGGCGTGCTCAACATCATCTTCCGCGTGGCCGCCGACGAGGGCCTGCCTCTGCTCGACCTCAACGACCTGCGCTCCATGGCCAACGATGTGAGCCAGCGAAGCAAGGAGCTGATGGCCAAGTACGGCAGCGTCTCGCCCGTGTCCGTGGGTGCCATTCAGCGCCGCCTCTTGGTGCTGGAGGAGCAGGGCGCCAATACGTTCTTCGGCGAGCCGGCGCTCGATATCACGGATTTCCTGCGCACGGCACCGGACGGACGCGGCGTGGTCAACATCCTCTGCGCCGACAAGCTGACGAAGACGCCGCGCCTTTACGCCACGTTCCTCCTGTGGCTGCTCGCGCAGCTGTTCGACAAGCTGCCCGAGGTCGGCGATCCCGAGAAGCCCAAGCTGGTGTTCTTCTTCGACGAGGCGCACCTGCTCTTCAACGAGGCGCCCAAGGCGCTGCTTGCGCAGATCGAGCGTGTTACGCGCCTCATCCGCTCCAAGGGCGTGGGCGTCTACTACGTCACACAGAACCCGCGCGACGTGCCCAACGCGGTCTCAGCCCAGCTAGGCAACCGCGTGCAGCACGCGCTGCGGGCCTTCACGCCACCGGAGCAGAAGGCAATCCGCGCCGCCGCCGAGACGTTCCGCCCGAACCCGGAGCTCGACGTGGAGCGCGTGATCCAGGAGCTGAAGGTGGGAGAGGCGCTGGTGTCGGTGCTGCACGGCGGTGGCGAGCCCTCGATGGTCCAGCGCACGCTGATCCGTCCGCCCTCGGCGCGCATCGGGCCCATCTCGCCCGACGAACGCAAGGCCAAGATCGAGGCCAGCCCGCTCTACGGCAAGTACGAGGAGGCCATGGACCGCGAGTCGGCCTACGAGCTGCTGCAGAAGCGCACCTCTGAGGCGGCTGCGGCGCGGGAGGCCGGGGCCAACAGCTGGGGCAACATCCTGATGGGCGGTGGCACGGGCCGGCGCCAGGGCTACGGCGAGGCCTTCACCAAGTCCCTGATGCGTTCGGTGGCGTCGCGCCTCGGCAATGCCATCATCAAGAAGGTGCTGGGTGGAAGGTAGGCGAGTGGGATGGGTCGGGCGGAGCGAGACCCAATACGGTTGGGGGCTGGGTCCGGCGTCAGCATTCGCCGATAGCTGCTCCTCGACGCCCGCAAATAGCCCATCCTTGAAGCGGTCGGCTAGGTGCGTGAGACAATCGCGCGCGCCCCGAGCCTTCGAGCTGGAGCTGTTGGAAGACCTCCTTCGCCTGATCGCCGACGTTGGGTCTGCGCTTCGCCTGACCCAACGTTCGCCGACCTCAACTTAAACGTTCAGCAGCAGGATCACGCCGGCCACGATCAGCCCGATGCCGGCCGCCTCGCGCGAGGCGAGCTTCTGCTTGAACAGGTTGCGCGAGAGCACCTGGGCGAACAAGATCTCAATGAGCGCCAGCGTGCGCACCTTGGCCGCTGTCTCGAGCGCGAAGGCCAGGAACCACATCTGCGAGGCGAACGCGCCCGTGAAGCCGGCCAGCAGCGACGGCCGCCAAAGGCGCAGGATGGCCAATAGGGTCTCGCGGTCGAAGAGCCATAGATAAGCCGACAGCAGCACGGTCTGGATCGTGAGCCCGAATGCCAGCGTGACGGTGGCGCCCATCACGAAGCTGGGCGTATCGAGCGCGCGGATGCCGCCTCGGAAGCCGATGGCGGCAATGGCGAACAGCGCGCCCGAGCCGATGCCCAGCAGCGCCGGATACCAGGTGAAGCCCTGCCCGCCGCTACTCTTGCGCGGCCACGACGCCAGGAGCACGCCCCCTGTAGCGACGGCGATGGCCGCGGCGACGCCCGCCGTGATGTGGTCGCCGAGGAAGGCGAAGGCGAACAGCGCCACCTGTACAGGCTCGGTCTTAGCGTAGGCCGTGATGATCACGAACGAGCGCTCGCGCATGGCCGCCAGCAGCAAAGCTGTGGCCGCGATCTGCGTCAGCGCTCCCGCCACCGACCAGCCCAGCATGGCGCAGCCGAGCTTAGGCATCGGCAGTCCCGTGCAAGCGAGTACGATGAGCAGGAATATCACGCCGAAGGGAAGGCCGAACAGGAAGCGCACGTGCGTGGCGCCCACCGTGCCGAGCGACTGCGTCAGCTCCTTCTGCTGGGCGTTTCGGAGCACCTGGCCCGCGGCAGCAATGACCGTGAAGATGGCCCACAGGCCCGACATGTGGCGTTGCCCCCGATAAGACCACCGTGGAGGCCGACATAGCAGGTGGAAAGGCAGGCCGGCAAAGGCAGCCGCCGCGGAGCAGGTCTGTCGGCCGCGGTCAACGCATCGCGTCGTTCTGACGGCGCCCACAAAGAAGAGTTGCGATCGCCAGCGCCTGAACGAGGGCCGCCGCAGCGAAGAGATAGGGGGCGGCTCCTGCGTTCGCCCCCGGCCCCAGCGGAGCGAACTCCTGGATGAGGCCGAAGGCGGCGGGGGCAAAGGCGTACGCGGCCTGGGAGATCGCCACGATGTGGGCAACCACGCGGGGCACGTGCTCCTCGGCGAACTCGACCTGGGCGATGAGCGGCGGCAGCGAGGTGGCATTGCCAATGCCGGCGCCAAACAGGACGACGCCGGCCATGATGAGCACGCTGTCTCCGGCCGCGAGCATGAACGCGAGCGATCCCGTGATCTGCACGGCATAACTCATCGCGGCCACGAGCCTGCGGTCGGCGCCGGCAGGCATGAATGCACCGACGAGGGTGCGGCCCGCAATGGCCGCAGCGGTCGCGGTGCCCATCGCCACGCCTGCGAGCTGGGCGCCGAAGGTGGGCGCCAGCAGCGAGAAGAGATGTGCGATCAGCCCGATCTGTGCGAACAGGCCCAGCGCCATGGCCGCGGCGAGCGTGAGGAACCTCGGGTCGCGCCCGAGCCGCGCTCCGGACGGCGGCCCGAGCCTCGCCGGCCCGGCGGGAACGGGAACCGGAGTTAGGGAGCCGCCATCGGGGGGCAACCCTATCTGCGGCGGGCTGCGGGCGAACAGCAAGTCGGCAAGCGACCAGACCGTCAGCGCCATGACGGCGGCGATCACCGCCGCCGCGGCCGGGAAGCCGAGTTTGCCGATGACCACGACCCAGAGCGGCGAGAATACGATGCCGGCCGCGCTGGCGCCGTTGTAGGCCATGGTCAGCGCCGCGGGCCTGCGGGCCCCGAACCAGGGCGAGACGATGGCGTTGATCGCCGCGGCGCCAGTGGCGGCCCAGCCGGAGCCGCTGAGCAGGAGTGCGGCGAAGAGCTGCCACGGTGCCGTCGCCTCCGCCCAGCCAAAAACGCCGAGGCCCAGCGCCAGCGCACCCGCCTTGGTGACGGCCGCGACCCCGAAGCGGCGATGTAGTGCCGGCAGCTTGGCCACCGCAATCGCGCCGATCAGGAAATGCGCCGTGACGGCCGTCGAGACCAGCGCCAGCGGCCAACCCCTGGCCTCGCGTACGGCGTGGAGGTAGACCGGCGGTCCGTAGAACCCCAGGCCCCACGCGAATACCGCAAGGATGAAGGCGGCGCCCACAACGCGCCAGCCGAGGAACGGCGCGGTTTGCGTCTGCCTCGCCGTCGCCGTCTCGGTCACTTTCTTGTGCATGGGGCCACTCTGCCGATGCCGGCCCTCAAATGCTACGGTCGGCGCCGAACCATGCCTGGCGCCCGAGAGCGCAGAGTGCCCGGTCGGACAGACGCCGCGTCGACCATGACCAGCACCGCCACGTTTGCAACCATCGCCGCGCTTGCGGGCGATCCCGCCCGCGCCGTCATGCTCCACGCCCTGATGGATGGCCGTGCGCTGACGGCCTCTGAGCTGGCCCGCGCGGCGGGCGTGACCGCGCAGACGGCGAGCGGGCATCTGGCGCGCATGACGTCGGCGGGTCTCGTCTGCGTCGAGAAGCAGGGCCGGCACCGCTACCATCGTCTCGCCTCGTCGGCCGTAGCCAACATGATGGAATCCATCATGCAGGTGGCCTCGGCCCTAGAGCCGGCCCAGCCGCGGCTCACCGTCGGCCCCCGCGATGCCGCGCTCCGGGCGGCGCGCACATGCTATGATCATCTCGCCGGGCGCCTCGGCGTAGCGCTTGCCGATGCTATGGCGACGCACGGCTACGCTGACCTCGCAGGCGACGGCGGCATCGTCACGGATTCAGGTTTCGCCTTCCTCGGCCGGATCGGCGTCGACGTGGAGGCTCTCACGGTGCGCAGCTCCCGGCGCGGGGTGCGCATCATGTGCCGCCCGTGCCTCGATTGGAGTGAGCGCCGCCCGCACCTGGCGGGGGCCGTAGGCGCGGCGCTGTGTGCGCTGAGTTTCGAGAAGAACTGGATCCGGCGCATCGAGGACACGCGCGCCGTCGTTGTCACGCCGCGCGGCGCCCGCGTGTTCCGCGAGACCTTCGGGGCGCAATTGGTCGGTTGAAGGGTGGCGGCAATTCTGCTGGGGTGGGTCGGCGCCATCCTGGCGCGAGGACGCGAGATGGCCGACGAGACCAAGCCCGACGCCACGCCCGGCTACTACACCGGACCACAGGCCGGCGACTTCGCCGAGGCAAGCGAGCCGTTCGCCCTGTTCGAGACCTGGTTCGCGGACGCGCAGGCACACGAGCCCAGCGACCCCAATGCCTTCGCTCTGGCTACCGTCGATCTGACCGGTATGCCCAACGTGCGCATGGTGCTGCTCAAGGGCCTCGACGCCTCTGGTCATCCGGAGCGCGGGTTCGTGTTCTACACCAACTTCGAGAGCGCGAAGGGTCGGGAGATCCTGGCCTCGCGAAAAGCCGCGCTCGACTTCCACTGGAAGAGCCTGCGCCGACAGGTGCGCGTGCGGGGGCTCGTCTCTGTGGTGAGCGACGCGGAGGCCGACGCCTACTTCGCCACCCGCCCGCGTGGCTCGCGGCTCGGTGCCTGGGCTTCGCAGCAGTCGCGTCCCCTCAAGAGTCGCTTCGCCCTGGAGAAAGCCGTGGCGCTGGTCACGACCCGGTATGCGGCGGGAGAGATTCCACGCCCGCCTTACTGGTCCGGCTTCCGTGTGACGCCCCTGGAGATCGAGTTCTGGCACGACCGGCCGTTTCGCCTGCACGAGCGCGTGGCTTTCCGGCGCGATGCCCCCGGCGGGGCGTGGAGCCGGCAGCGTCTCTATCCCTAGAGTTCACCAGAGCAGGAGCTGGACCGTGCCACGGCACATTGCCCGGATGCTCATCGGACTGATGGTGCTCGCGGCGCTCTCCCCACAGGGCGGCGCGGCCGAGATCAAGGTGCTTACGGCCGGGGCCATGCGGGGCGTGCTCGCCGAACTGCTGGTGCCGTTCGCGAAGGCCACGCATCACTCGGTCGTGCTCGACAATGCGACGGCGGGGGTGCTTGCCAAGCGTATCGAGGGTGGAGAGGCGTTCGACCTCGCCATTATCCCGTCCAAGGTCGTTGACGCTCTGATCGACAAGGGGCGGCTCCTGCGGGACGGCCGCGTCGATGTGGCCAAAGTCGGCATCGGCGTGGCGGTGAAGGAGGGTCGAGCCCTGCCCGATATCAGCACTGTCGACGCCCTCAAGCGCACGCTGCTTGACGCCGAGGCCGTGGCCTACATCGACCCGAAGTCCGGTGGCTCCAGCGGCGTCTATTTCGACAGGCTCATCGACCAGCTGGGGATCGGCGAGCAGGTCCGCCGGAAAGCCAGGCTAAAGCAAGGCGGCTATGTGGCAGAATTGGTGGCAAACGGCGAGGCCGAGGTCGCCGTGCACCAGATGAGCGAGATTGTGCCAGTCAAGGGCGTGGTATTGGTGGGGCCGCTGCCGGCCGAAATACAGAATTTCACGGTCTATTCGGCCGCCGTCGGGGCCTCGGCCAGGGAGCCCGCGGCCGCCAAGACACTCATCGACCACCTCGCGGGTGCATCCGCCGCGCCGGCGTTGAAGGCGAAAGGGATGGATAAGCCCTGACGTACTTGCCATTATCGGACATCGTCCGATCTGCGGTGATGGTGGCACGTGCCCTCGGTCCAATTCTGGCGCCCGCTTCTGCTTCTGCGGTTCTTGGCTCTCGCCGCGGCGCTTTTACCTTCGGCAGGCCTCGACGCCGCCCTGCCGAAGCAGGATCTGATACCTCAGACGCCCACCCTCACAGGACAGCTCTTGGTGGCCGCGCCAAGCATCGGTGACCCGCGCTTCCAGCGCACGGTCATCCTGATCGTGCGGCACGACAAGAACGGTGCCCTCGGCATCACCATCAACCGGCTGTTGGCGGTGCGCCCGCTGGCGACCGTGCTCAAGAGCCTGGGAGATGTTGCGCCTCGCGGATCGGCGACCGTGCGCATCTTCGCCGGCGGGCCGGTGCAGCCCGAGATCGGCTTTGTCGTGCACAGCGCCGACTACGACCACCAGGAGACGCTGCACGTGACGGGGGAGGTCGCGGTCACCGCCAACCTGGAGGTGCTGCGCGACATGGCGCGCGACAAGGGCCCGCGCAAGGCACTCGTGGCCCTCGGCTACGCCGGGTGGACCTCAGGCCAGCTCGAGATCGAGTTGGCGCGTGACGATTGGCTCGTCGTACCGGCCGACGCGGCGCTTGTCTTTGACGTTGAGCGCGATCGCGTGTGGGACGAAGCCAGGGCGCGCGCTACTCGGGCGCCTTGAGCCCGGCCTTCTCGATCACGCCGGCCCACTGGGCCCGCTCGCGCTCCAGGAAGACCGCCGTCTCCTGCGGGGTGGTGCCCATCGGCTCGGCGCTGTGGGCGCGGAACTTGCTGCGCATGTCCTCCGTCTTGAGCACCGCCACCACATCGCGGCTGAGCTTCTCCACGATTCTATCTGGCGTGTTGGGTGGCGCCACCAGCCCGAACCAGGCGACCGACGTGAAGCCCGGCAGGGCCGCCTCCGACATGGTCGGCACGTCCGGCAGGTAGGGCGAGCGCTCGGGCGTGCATACGGCCAGAATCTTGAGCATGCCGGCGCGATGCTGCGGCAGCGACGAGGAGAGATTGTCGAACATGAACAGGATGTGCCCGCCGACGAGGTCGTTCATGGCCGGCGCCGTGCCGCGGTAGGGCACGTGGTTGAACTTCACGCCCGCCATGGTCTCAAATAGCGCGGTGGTGAGGTGCGAGGTGGCGCCGAGGCCCTGGGAGCCATAGGGAATAGCGCCAGGCTCGGCCTTGGCCTTGTCGATCAGCTCTTTGACGGTCGCCACGCCCAGCTTGGGGCTCACGATCAGCACGTTGGGCGAGCTGCCAAGGATGGTGATCGGCATGAATTTGGCGGGGTCGTAGTTGACCTTCTTGTAGAGCGAGGCATTGATGACGAGCGTAGTGGGCGGCGATGCGAGGAGCGTGTAACCGTCGGCCGGGGCGCGCGCGAACGCTTCCGCCGCGACGTTGCCCGCGGCACCTGGCCGGTTCTCTACGACCACCGGCTGGTCCCAGATCTTGGCCAGCGCATCGGCCACGAGCCGCGGCAGTTGATCTGCGGTGCCACCCGCCGGGTTGGGCACGACGATCTTGACGGTCTGCGACGGGAAGCTCTGGGCCACTGTGGGGGGGCAGGTGGCCATGAGATTGAGCCCGGCGACGACGGCGGCAAAGGCCTTGCGCCCCCGATGGGGTCTTGTCACGTTGTCCTCCTTGCGATGGGCCGCGTCATTCTTGATGCTTGTGTGTGCCGAGGCGTCGCCTCCGCGCTCCTCCCATGCCCCGCAGGCTAGGCTCAAGTCTGGAGCCTAGGCTCAAGTCTGGAGCATTGGCGCGTTCTGGTATACCAATGGCGCACGCCCTGCCGGCAAACAAAATCTGGGGGAGGAAGCCCATGTCGCTCTTGGGAAGGATGGTACTGGCCGTGGTACTGGCAAGTGCCGCGCTGAGCGCGGCGGCCGCCGAGGACTACCCGGAACACCCCGTCAAGATCATCGTCCCGTTCGGCGCTGGGGGGCCGGCGGATCTCTATGCCCGATATCTGGGCCAATACCTGCAGGAAGACCTGGGTCAGCCGTTCGTGGTCGAGGCTCGGCCGGGGGCCGGCTCCTTCATCGGCACCAGCGAGGTCGCCAAGGCCGCGCCCGACGGCTACACGCTGCTGATGATGTCGAACACGCACACCGTCAACGAGACGCTGCGGCCTAACCGCCCGTTCAACCTCATGCGCGACTTTGTCGCCGTCGCGCCGGTCAACTACTCCGACCTCATCATGGTGATCCACCCGTCCGTGCCAGCCAACAACCTCAAGGAATTCCTCGCGCTGGCAAGGTCGAAGCCGGGCGTGCTGAACTACGCCTCGTCGGGGCTCGGCACGCCCTATCATATGGCGGGCGAGCTGTTCAAAGCCATGAGCGGCACCGATATCGTGCACGTGCCGCACAAGGCGAGCGGCGACGCCCGCACCGCCGTCATCGGCGGGCACGTCCAGATGATGATCGACGCCATTACCACTACCGCACCGACGGTCGAGGCCGGCCAGGTGCGAGCACTCGGGACAACGGGCAAGACGCGCTCCAACCTGCTGCCCAACGTGCCGACCGTGGCGGAGGCGGGCCTGCCCGGCTACGAGGCAACCATCTGGCTCGGCATCATGGCTCCCGCAGGGACGCCGAAGCCCATCATCGACGAGCTCAACGCAGAGGTAACTAAGGTGGTGACGCGGCCGCAAACCAAGGAGGCATGGGCCAAGCAGGGCGCCATGCCCATGGTCATGACACCTGCGGAGTTCGACACCTACGTGCGCGCTGACATCGACAAGTGGGCGAACGTGATCCACAAGGCCGGCATCAAGCCGGTCCAGTGAGGGCTGTCCCAGATGGCAACGGCTGAGACCGCGCGCCTGCGTGTCAACGGCACTGAGCGAGAGATCGTGGTCGATCCGGCTACGTCGCTGCTCGGCGTGCTGCGCGGTGTACTCGGGCTTACGGCGGCGCGCTTCGGCTGCGGCGCCAACCAGTGCGGCGCGTGCTTCGTGCTGATCGACGGGCATGCGGTCGCCTCCTGCGACACGCCGCTGTGGGCCGCCGCCGGCAAAGACATAGTCACGCTGGAAGGGTTGGGCACGCCAGAGAACCCGCACCCTCTGCAGCGCGCGTTCGTCGCCGAGCAGGCCATGCAGTGCGGCTACTGCATCTCGGGCATCATCGTGTCCGCCGCGGCGCTCCTTAAGCGCAACCCCGACCCGAGCGAAGCGGAGGTGCGCGAGGCCCTCGACCGCAATCTGTGCCGGTGCGGCGCCCACAACCGTATCGTCCGTGCGGTGTTGCGCGCAGCGAAGGAGGCAGCGACGCCATGAGCACCAATGCGAACGAGGGACATGGCACCGGTCCGGGCCTCGGCTACCACATCGTCGAGATGCCGGGCGCGCCACTGCCCGGCAGCCTGGAGACCAACCGGCGTCTGTCCCAGTGGCTGCGCTTCCGCCCCGACGGCATCGTGGAAGTATCCTCCGGCAAGGTTGAGATCGGCCAGGGCATCCTCACCGCCATTGCCCAGATCGTCGCCGACGAGCTCGACGTGGACCTCGCCCGCGTGCGCATGCTGCCAGCGAGCACCGCGGCGAGCCCCAACGAGGGCGTGACCTCGGGCAGCCTGTCGATCCAGCAGTCCGGCTCGGCCCTTCGCCATGCCTGCGCCGAGGCGCGTGCCATTTACCTGGATGCGGCTTCGCAGCGGTTCGGCGTTGATGCGCAGGGCCTCAAGGTGCAAGACGGGGAGATCGTCGGCCCCGGCAACCTGCGCACCAGCTACTGGGAGCTTTCGGACCAGGGCCTGCTCGACCACGAGGCTACGGCCAAGATTGCGCCCAAGGCGCCCGCCGCGCGCCGGCTGGTGGGCGTGCCCATGTCGCGTATCGACATCCCGGACAAGGTGTTCGGACGGCGGCGCTTTATCCATGACCTGGCGCTGCCCGGGCTCCTGCACGGCTGCGTCCTGCGCCCGCCTTCGTCCGGCGCCACG
>JAFMSC010000419.1 GCA_017353825.1 Hyphomicrobiaceae bacterium
GAACCAGACTGGCGAGGCCGGGCAGGCCCCTGGCCGCCTCCGCCATGCGCTGGCGCACGGTCTCAAGGTCGAGAGGGCACGTCTGCTTGGCGCGCGCCAGCGCGGCCTGCCCCGGCGCACCGCCTTCGAGCAGGGGATTGCCGAACCCTATATAGGGTTCGCCCGCTTGCGACGGCGGCAGCCCGCGCAGCGCCGCCAGGCTCCCCACCGACGGCAGCACCGTGATCGGTTGCGTGAGCACCAGCCACGCGGGCGGTTGCCTCTCTCCGCTTGCGGGGAGAGGGCTAGAGCCCTGCCCCGGCGAAGGCCGGGGATAAGGGGGAGGAACAAGTACGGACGTCGGATTTTGTGGATGCCCCTCATCCCGGCTCTCTGCCTGCGCCGTTGGAGCTTGCGGCGAGGTCGGCGTTGCGAGCGGAGAGGGAGACGTCACAAGCACGTGGAACGGCAGGCTGGTCAGCGGTCCGGTCGGCACGATCAGGAGCCGCTTGCCCTTGGTGAGATCGGCAAACGGCGCCAGCAGCTGGGCGTAAAGCTCGTGCGCGATGCCGAAATCGAACGGCAGCGAGGCGTCGTCGTCGAGGCCCTCAGGCCTGAGTGCGCGGCAGCGTTCGCCCTTGGCTTGCCAGCGTTGCCCGGACCAGGCCCACTGGCCGTCGCGGTCGAGCCCGCAGCGCAGCTTGGCCACCCGCTCGGCCAGCGCCGCGGTTCCCGGCGGCACGCTGATCCAGCGCGCCTCATCCTTGGTGATCGCCCACGCCAGCGTCTCCTCTGGAAGCGTGCCGATGCGCGGCACGTCGAGGAACAGGACGAGAGCCTCGTCTTCCCTGAGGAGGCTCTGCACGGCGGCAATGGTGAGCGGCTTGGGGTTGGCAAGCTGCGCGTACTCGGGGAACTCCGCCGCCAGCCTCGTGTCGATGGCGGCGAGCTTGCCGTCCAGGCCGGCGATGGCGGCGCGGATCGCCTCCGCCGCCTTGGCATCGGCCTTGCCGACCGCGGCCAGCAGCCGCTTGTCCTCGCCCTGGCGCCCTACGATCAGGTCCTGGCGCTCGCGCACCAGCCCGGCCAGCGGCCCGTCACCCTTGGCAAACCGTACCGCCATCTGGACGAGCGCATCGGCCGCGCCCGTCTGCAGGGCCCACTGCGCCAACTCGAAGCCTTCCGCGCGGGCCTCCGCCCTGTCGCCGCCGGCGCGGTGCACCGCGCGCGCAGCGGCGCGTAGGTTCCCGGAATTCTGAGTCAGCGCCGCCTTTGCCAGGCTGCCTCCCTCCTTGTATTGGGCGCCGGTCATGGTCGGCTTGGCGCGCCGATGGAGCCGAGCGGCTTCCGCCCAATCTCCGACCACGGCGCGCAGGATAGCCAGGTTGTTGAGGTTTCTGGCGACGTCGGGATGATCGGTCCCGAAGCTCTTCTCGTCGATGGCGAGCGCGCGGCTCATCAAGGGCTCGGCCTCGGCCGGCCGGTTTGTGTCCTTGAGCAGCTGGGCCAGATTGTTGAGGTCTCGGGCCACGTTGGGATGCTCGGGCCCGGAGCTTTTCTCGTCGATGGCGAGAGCGCGGCGCATCAAAGGTTCCGCCTCGGCCAGCCGGTCCTTGAGCAGCTGGGCCAGGTTGTTGAGGTCCGTGGCGACCTCGGGGTGCTCGGACCCGAAGCTTTTCTCATCGATGGCGAGCGCGCGCCGCATCAAGGGCTCGGCGTCGGCCAGCCGGTTGGTGACCTGCAGCAGCTGGGCCAGGTTGTTGAGATCTATGGCGACGTTGGGATGCTCGGGTCCGAAGCCCTTCTCGTCGATAGCGAGCGCGCGCCGCATCAGGGGCTCGGCCTCGGCCAGCCGGTTGGTGGCCTGCAGCAGCCCGGCCAGGTTGCTGAGGACTGTGGCGACCTCGGTATGTTCGGGCCCGAGGCGCTTCTCGTCGATGGCGAGCGCCCGGCGCATCAAGGGCTCGGCCTCGACCAACCGGTTGGTGGCCCGCAACAGCTCCGACAGGTTGTTGAGATCGGTGGCGACGTTGGGATGTTCGGGGCTCTTCTCGTCGATGGCGAGCGCCCGGCGCATCAAGGGCTCGGCCTCGGCCAGCCGGTTGGTGGCCTGCAGCAGCCCGGCCAGGTTGCTGAGGATTCGGGCGACGTTGGGATGTTCGGGCCCGATGCTCTTCTCGTCGATGGCGAGCGCCTGGCGCATCAAGGGCTCGGCCTCGGCCAGCCGGTTGGTGGCCTGCAGCAGCTGGGCCATATTGTTGACTTTTCTAGCGACCTCGGGATGCTCCGGCCCGAAGCTCTTCTCGTCGATGGCAAGGGCGCGGCGGTAGAGTTGCTCGGCTTCGGCGAACTTGGCTTGCTTTAGATAGGATTCGGCGAGGCCGTTGAGCACCAGGCTAACCAACGGGTCGTCGGGCCCACGTATGGTTTCCGCAATTTTCAGATAGCGCTGTTCAATGGCAATAGCGTCCTCGTACCTGCCTGCGTTATTGAGATGCTCGGCATACCAGATCGGACCTGCGACCAACGCCAACCCCGCCGCTAGCACAGCCGCAACCAGCAAGAACAACACCGCCGAGATCTTAAGCAGGCGCCGAACAACGCGCATGTCGCCCCCCTTGCTCTTCTCGCCTACCTCACTCACCCTGCATCGACCGTGGATTGGCCGCGGACCGTGCCCGCATGACCTTTCCCTACCTCCGCATAAGGGCAAGATGGTGCGCGACAACGCGTCGGAGAAAAACAGTCGCAGACAAGCTCGACGCGCTCCGCAGGGTCGGCCTCGTCCATCTGATGGGCCGGCGGAACTGTGAGTTAGCCCTCGCTTAAGGATTTGGGCCGTGGCAGAGCGTGACCGGGACGATCTGTGGAGGGATCTCCCCAAGGCGGCGCGGGATTGCTCCGCCTCGCGGGAATCGCCCGG
This sequence comes from Hyphomicrobiaceae bacterium, assembly GCA_017353825.1. GTDB lineage: Bacteria > Pseudomonadota > Alphaproteobacteria > Rhizobiales > Hyphomicrobiaceae > AWTP1-13. The sequence goes on from JAFMSC010000419.1 coordinate 2,903, forward strand.
GCTCTGTGCCTCGATCCTGTGGTACTGGTGTGCGACGAGTCTGCCGCCGGCCTGCGCATCGGCGAGAAGAAGGCGCTCGCCATTCTTCTACGCGAGCTGCGGGCTGATGGCGTCAGCGTGCTTCTCGTTGAGCACCATAGGGATTTCGTCATGAGCGTTGCCGATCGTTTGGCCGCCCTTGATTTCGGCACCAAAATCGGGGAGTGCCCGCCCGCTAAAGTCTCCAACAACCCGGCCGGCTGCAGGCCGACCTCGGAGGCGTGCTGTAACCGCGCCTCGCTTGTCGGTCCGCGATCTGCACTATTGGCATGTCTGTCGGCAATCTCTGCTTCTTGTACGGCAATTGGCAGGCGCACATTGGTGGGGCATCGCAGGCATACCTATGCCCTTAGTTCAGCCGGAATCGTGAGTTAGGCGTGGTTCAACAAGGAGTTGGACCATGACTCAGCATAGTCGAGACGATCTGTGGCGGGATTTCCCGAAGACGGCGACGGAGTTCGAGCGGCGGTTTGCGACCGAGGAGGACTGCCGCGCGTACTGGATTAAGGCGCGCTGGGGCGGCAAGCCGGCGTGCGCGCGGTGCGGCTCGACGTATGTGTGGCCGGTGCGCGACGGCACGACGTTCGAGTGCCGCGACTGCGACCACCAGACGAGCCTGACTTCGGGCACGCTCCTGGAGAAGACGCGCAAGCCCCTGAAGATGTGGTTCCGCGCCGTGTTCGAGATCTCGACGCGGCGCACCGGCATCTCGGCCATGGACCTGATGCGCATCATGGGGTTCGGCTCGTACAAGACGGCGTGGACCTGGCTGCACAAGCTGCGGGCGTCGCTCAATCGCCCGGAGCGGGAGCCGCTCGGCCCTCGTCGAGATGGACGAGGCGCTGGTCGGGGGAGAAGGCGGCCCGCACAAGGTGTTAGCAGCGTCGGAAATATGGACGAAATCCACCGGAATAAGATTGGGCGTTGAGCGGTGCTGCGGCCCCCGAGCGGACGCCGT
>JAFMSC010000420.1 GCA_017353825.1 Hyphomicrobiaceae bacterium
CCGAGGCGGTCCAGAAGATCGGCCTGGGCGGCATCGGGCTGGGTGACGCAGCGCAGGCGGATGTGGCCGAGGGTGGCGTTCGGCAAGACGACGTCGTGGGACTGGATGCGCGCCAGTTCTTCGAGCACGATGCGTGGCGCGGTACCGAGGGCCGGCGCGGCTCTGCCACATCTCCAAGGTCTTCCACAGCGCCAGATACACGTCGCCGAACCGCCGTGAGCGCTCAATGCGGATGCCCTTGAGCCGCACCGGCACCGTCACATCCCGGCAGCCGTCGTCGAACAGCGACGCCTGCTCAGGGGCGCCGATCAGATGCCAGTGCCCGTGCCTCGATCCGTCCGTGCTCGTCGAGCTCGTCGAGGTACGCCACCGTCTGCTGGATCACCCGCTTGCCGACCCGCACGCTGCGCACCGGGCACCAGGTGCAGTGCGCCTTGCCGTCCTTCTTGCGAATGGCGCAGGTACATGCGCCAGCAGAATCAGCTTCCCCCGTAAAGGAAAAACACCCTTGGTCGGCACTACACGCCCCGGGGTTGATGTTGCTCGACTCAAACCCTTGATCCGCCAGCACCACCGCGACAAATCGACTCGGAGTTTTGCCGCCCAACTGCGCAAGTTGGGCTAATCCAGCCAGAATCGCGGCTCGCTTGGCGCCAACACGCCGCCCAGCCGCAACCCGGCTACGCGCGTGGCGAGCCCAGTCGCATCGTCGGTCTCGACTGCCACGCCCGACAGGGTGGCGGGCCCCATTGCGGGCTCCAGGCGCGTTCGCGGGATCTTGGTGAGGAATCGGTTGATCGGCTCGGTCCTGTCCATCCCCAGCACCGAGTCGTAATCCCCGCACATGCCGAGGTCGCCGATGAACGCGGTGCCCTCCGGCAGTACGCGCTCGTCCGCCGTGGGCACGTGCGTGTGCGTGCCCGCCACCAGGCTGACGCGCCCGTCGAGGAAGTAGCCCATCGCCTGCTTCTCGCTGGTGGCCTCGGCGTGGAAATCGACGATGGTCGCGTCGGCGCCGCGTTTGAGCCCGCACGCCGTCACCTCCGTGTCGACGGCCCGGAACGGGTCCGCCAGCTCCGGCATGAACACCAGCCCCATGGCGTTGATGACGAGCACGTCGCCACCGTTGGCGGCCTTGAAGATGCCGCTGCCCCGGCCCGGCGTTCCGGGCGGATAGTTGATCGGCCTGAGCAGCTTCGGCTGGCGCTCGATGAACACCAGCGCCTCCTTCTGGTCAAAGGCATGATTGCCGAGCGTCACCACGTCGGCGCCCGCGTCCAACAGATTACCTACGATCGATTCGGTGATGCCGAAGCCGCCCGCCGCGTTCTCGCCGTTGATCGCAACGAAGTCGAGTTGGTAGCGCGCCCGCAGCTCCGGGAGCTGCGCCATCACCGCTTGGCGGCCGGAGCGGCCGACGACATCACCGAGGAACAACAGACGCATCGGGCTGGCACCGGATCGGTCCGGACGGGGTGAGCACCCAGTCGAGCCGCTGGTCATAGTCGAGATGCGGCACCGCGTCGACCCGCTGCTCGTCGTAGGCAAGGCCCACCGCGGTGATGGACTTCACCGCTCGCAGGCCCGCCAGGGTGCGGTCATAGAAGCCGCCGCCATAGCCGAGGCGCCGGCCTTGGACATCGAAGGCCAGCAGCGGAAGGAGCAGGATATCGGGCTCTAGGACAGTCTTATCGGCCTTGGGCTCCGGGATGCCCCACACGGCCCTGTCCATAGCGTCGCCCGGTGCCCAGGCACGGAATAGCAGCGGTTTCGCCTTGCCTTGCATGACCGGGAGCGCCAGTCGGACCCTTTCGCGGTGCAGCCGGCGCAGCAGCGGCCAGACGCGGAACTCATCGGGCAACGACGCGAAGGCCGAAACGACGGCGCCGGTCGGCGGTCCCAGGAAATTAAGGCCTTGCGCAGCCACCTCCTCCGCAGCGCGCGCCACCACCTCGGCACCCAATTCCAAGCGCCACGCCTTCATGCGCCCCCGCAGCGCCCTCTTTTGATCGATGATGTCGGTCGGCTTGCTCACGGCGGGGCATTGAGCCAAATTGGTTCTCTTTCCGCAAGGCCCCGAGACGGCGCAGCGGCGCACATGCCCTCTAACGGTCACATGCCGCTCAGACTCCGTCGCGCGACGGCCGAGGACGCCGCCGCGATTGCCGCACTGTTCTCCGCCTCGTTTCGGCTGCTGACCTTCTTGCCGGTTCTGCACACATCGGCCGAGGATCGCTGCTTCATTGAGGATGCGATCCTCAGGCACTGCGAGGTCACGTTGGCCGAGGATGGGAGCGGCATCATCTCGTTCCTGGCGCGGAAGGGCGAACAAGTGCGCCTTCTCTACACCCGCCCGGATCGCCTCGGTGCGGGTGCCGGTACACTGCTCATCGAGGCCGCCAAGGCAAGCGGTGTTCCGGCTCTGGAGCTGTGGTGCTTCCAGGCCAACGCGCGCGCCAGACGTTTCTACGAGGCGCGCGGGTTCCGCGCGATCCGCTTCACCAATGGTGCCGACAACGAGGAACGCACACCAGACGTGTGCTATCGCTGGGAACGGGGCGGGCCGCCGTCGGCGTGGCTCATGCGCAGGGTGGAGAATTGGCAGAGCCGCGTGAGCCGTGCGGGCGGTTAAACCCGCGTGGTCCCTACGAAACGTAGGTGGGCGCCGTGTGTCCGAGGCCACGACCTCGGTCAGGGACAGCTCCCATGCGGATCTTATAGGCCCCGGGGTTTCATGCCCACGACGCACCCCGCAGCCCTGCCTGACACAGAGACTAGGCCGTGGCGACAAAAAATCAATCCACCCGACTTGGGCACTGCTATCCCAGCCGTCGCGCCACGTCGGAGGCGTCAGCTCCGCGAGTCGAGGATCGCCTGCAGCGAATCGAGTGCCCAGGCGATGCGGTCGCGGGTCGCCGCGTGCACCTTCTCCAGGGCCTGGCGACGCGCACGCTCCTGCTCCAGCGCTGCGCGCAGGGAATCGCGCTCGCGCTCCAGGGCGGCGAGACGTTCCTTGAGCGTCGCGTCGGATGGCTGCGGCGACGCCTTGGGTGCACCTGACTTCGCCTTGCCGCGCCGGGAGCCGGCCCGCGGCGCAGCGCGTCTCCGGTTGGCCTTGCCAGCGCGCCGCTGGGCCATTGCGTGGGGTCCGCCTCGATCTCAGGGTCGCCGCGAGCCGCCGGAAAAGCCCGCGCGACGCTTCCCTCTCGTTCTCGGAACGATAGGAGCGGGCGCGCGCAGCGTCAACAACTCGGCGTGCGCCGCAACCCGCGGCGGCTTGGCGCGTTGCCACCATGGCCGCATGGCGGCCGCCCGCGAGTCTCACGTGCCCGCTGGCGTTGATCGGGCGTTAGCGTCGCTCTCCTGCGCCGCATTGACAGGCACGCGCGGAACGCAGAACTAAAGGGCAAAACTCGCGATATCGCTCAACGGCACACCCTTGTCCTGGAGGCGCTCATGGCCCCCCGCATCGCAATCTCCGGCTTCGGCCGCATCGGTCGCAACGTGCTGCGCGCCATCGTCGAGGCCAAGCGCCGCGACGTCGAGGTGGTGGCTATCAACGACCTGGTCTCGGCAAAGGACAACGCACACCTCTTCAGCCACGATTCGGTGCACGGGCCGTTTCCAGGCACCGTCAAGGTCGAGTCCGATATCATCGACGTGGGTTGCGGCCCCATCAAGGTGATGGCCGAGCGCGATCCCAAGCAACTGCCCTGGAAGGATCTGGGCATCGATATCGTGATGGAGTGCACGGGCATCTTCACCGACCGCGAGAAGGCGGCCCAGCACCTCGAAGCCGGAGCCAAGCGGGTCTTGGTCTCAGCCCCGTCAAAGGGCGCCGACCTCACGGTGGTCTACGGCGTCAATCACGCCAAGCTCACCGCGGAGCACA
>JAFMSC010000091.1:0-2403 GCA_017353825.1 Hyphomicrobiaceae bacterium
GCGCTGCCGGCGATCAGCCGGCGGGCTTCGGCGGGTCCGAAATGCAGCATCAGGTAGGCCGAGAACTGGTCGGCAGCGTCTTCTTCGCGTCCCAGCACCGGTATCTGCAGCAGGTAGAACACGACATGGCCGAACTCGTGGAAGAACACGTCCGCGATGGGGCCCGCGAACGCATCGATGGGTGCGATGCCCTCCGGCGTGGTCTCGGCCGGCACGTTGCGCCAGATCTCGTCGAGGTACTCGTAGCACACCGTCACCGCGTTATCGCCGGAATAGGCGTTGGCGACGCCGTCGCAACTTTCCACCTTCAGTAGCACGCGGCGCGGCAGCAGGAACGGCGCCAGGAGCGCCTGGATCTTCTCCAGAACGCGTCTGCTCATTAGCAACTCGTAGAGCGGCTGGTGAGCAGCGTCCTTGGGCGGCCGATAGGCAGTGTCGACCTGCCGCGCTTCGCCGGCGGCGGCGCCGGAGACGCCCAGGGGCGCGCTTGCAGCACTTGCGAGACAGATGATGGTCGCCGCGAGCAGGCCCGCGCGCAGACACTGTCGGCCGCAGACCCCACGCGGAACCATCAGTGCCCCCTTCTCAAGAAGCACACACTCCCCCCACCGTTGACGCGCCGCGCCGGCGTCCACAAGGCGGGCGGCTCACAGCCCTACATCTGCGGCCTTCGCTTGGTCTTGCCCCTGCAGTATGCGCGGCACTGGGACGCGGGCCAGCGGCGCACATTGGCGCAGTTCTGAAAGCAAGCGCTGCTGCGAGATTGGGCGATGGCGAGGTTGCTGCCCGCGCCCTGCTCCACGCCAGTGTCGGCGAGCGCGAAGGCGCCCGCGAGACCGAGGATGCTGAGAAGCGTCTTCATGGGCCTTCTCCCTAGCTTGGCGGATCGGCGCTGGAGGCTAGGTCACCTGCCTTTCCCGGCAATCGGGAAAAGCCCGGTTGCCGGGCGGGGCAGACCCTAGAGGCAAGCTTGACCCCACGATGGCGCCTATCTAGAACGGCCGCGGGCTGTTGCTGGGGATGGGCACCGATCTGACCGTGGGAACGCCGTCGGACAATCTGACGAAGCTGTCCGATCGCCACCACTGGCTCGTGTGCGGCTGGTTCACGGATGATCCGGTCTACCGTGGGTACGCACCGGACCTGGCGGCACCTTGGACCGAGTTGGTGCGCCCTACGAACTTGTCGCTACCGAGAAGCTGGCAGGCGGGTGGGAGGTCAATACGCGTGCGAAGCCCGCGCAGACCCTGGCAGCCATGGACCGGCACCCGAACAAGACCGTCATCTTCATGGACATCGATTGCACCGTGGTCGCTGATCTCGCACCGCTTGCGCAGATGCGTGGAAACGTTGCCGTGAAGATGGGCGCCAAGCGGCGTCCCAATGGATCGACGCCTCATTACCATGGGCGACCAGGTCATGGTCATCAAACCGAATGCGGCGGCTCGCCGCTTCGTCGAGAGTTGGCTGCGCGCGATTTGACGAGGCATGGCCTGGTGTCACCGGTGAGACCTCTTTTCCATGGCCGTCGGACGCACCAACGACTGTGCCCTGGTCAATATGGGCAGCACCTATGTCGAGGCGCTCCTGAGGCATCATTGGGCGAGCAAGGAAACGACGCGGATGAACGGTTTCGCCCGCGAGATCATGCATCTCGTCTCTTGGGCCTTCGGACGGTACCTGCCAACACGAGATGCTAACGGATGATGCGTAGGCCGATAGCCCGGTCCCGTCTTGACGAGTTGCACTCTCGCCAGTCTGTTGTGCGCGACGTACGGAGGGCTCCCATGAAACATGAAGAGCTTGTCCCCGCCAATGCTCCGCCGTGGGGAGCGTTCCGCCCGACAAAGGCGGCGGCGCTGTGCATCGGCGTCATCAAGCATGGGCTCGTCAGAGGCTCGCTGCGCAGGCCGCTTTTTCGCGTGCTTGCCAAGCTCGGTCCCTCTTTCGACATCGAGGTGAGCAGTGGTCTGAGGCTGCGCTGCCGCATCGGCGATAACGCAGCCGACCGGCACATGCTCTATGGATCCCGTGGGCTCAAAGACATTGCGCGCATTACGCGTGATCTCGCGCCAGGGGACACATTTGTCGACCTTGGTGCCAACGTTGGCATTTTCGCCGTTCACGCAGCAAAGGCCGTGGGGCCCGAAGGGTGTGTGTTGGCGGTAGAGCCGTCGCCGGTCATGCTGGAACGATTGCGCTTCAACGTGAATGCCAATGGCTTCAAGAACGTGCGCATCGCTCCCGTGGCGGTTGGCGACGCGCAGGGGCAGGCGCAATTGCACACCTTCGCCAACTCCCACGGCGGCGCCAGCCTGCACGCGTTGCCGGGTAGCAGCAGCGATTTGATTGTCCCGGTGGAGTCCTTGATTTCGCTCCTTGCGGCGCACGGGATCGAGAGGA
>JAFMSC010000091.1:2413-11219 GCA_017353825.1 Hyphomicrobiaceae bacterium
AGGTGGACATCGAGGGTTACGAGGATCGCGCACTGATCCCATTCTTCACCGACGCGCACCGCAGCTTGTGGCCCCGCCGCATCTTGATCGAGACCCTGGGGCGCGGGAAGCGGTGGCGCCAGGATTGCCTGGCCCATCTTATCGGCCTCGGGTACCAGCCCGAATGGCAGAGCAAGAAGGACGCGATGCTTGCGATTTCGAGCTAGATCGTGGAACGGGTCCTGTGGCGCCACCTTCCTTGACCAACGGACCCCCGACGCTCTAGATTCGCTTATCGGATAGCGAATTGCCGTCCGGTAGCTGCCAGGGACCGGGGGGAGCCCATCGTGCCAGGCAAGTCGAAGAGGCAGACCATCGTCTGCATGAAGTGGGGAAACCGCTATCCACCTGCTTACGTGAATTGCCTGTGGGCGATGATCAAGCGCAACACCGCGCGCCCGACGCGGCTCGTGTGCTACACCGACGACGCGACGGGCATCGACTCGGACGTGACGACGCTGCCACTCCTGGAGATGCCGTTGCCGGCCCACATGGCGGGGAAGCCCTGGCGCAAGATCGCGCTGTGGGCCTCGGAATTGCCGGGGGTATCGGGCGACGTGCTGTTCCTCGACCTTGATATTGTCATCACCGGCTCGGTCGACCAATTCTTCGACTACGAGCCGGCCTCGACATTTTGTGTAATTGAGAACTGGACCCAGATAGGCTCAGGCATTGGCAATACCTCCTGCTACCGGTTTCGCGTGGGAGCCCATAGCTACCTTTATGACAACGTGCGCCGCGACCCGCCCGGCATCACCCGCACCTATCCCAACAGCCAGACCTACATTTCGCGCACGATAACGGACAAGGCATTCTGGCCGGCCTCATGGTGCGTCAGCTTCAAGCATACGCTGATCCCACGCTGGCCCTTGAACTTCTTCCAACCGGCGCCGCTGCCCGCCGATACCAAGGTCGTCTGCTTCACCGGCAAGCCCGATCCCGATGAGGCCCGCGACGGCCGCTGGCCGGCACCCTGGTACAAGCGCATCTACAAGTACGTGCGCCCCACCCCATGGATTGCCGAGCACTGGCGCCCGGCCTGACCGCCGGCCGGCCTCGACAGGCGTTGTTGCCTCCTCCCACGCTTGTTGAAGGCGAGGGTGCTGGGCGGCACCTGTGCGAGGAGGCGCACTCTCAGCCAGGGGTGCTGCAAACGGCCGGACCGTGGGCTTGATCGCAACGTTTCTTGCCGGAGACCTCCTATGTTCGCACCACCCGTTCCCGCCCTCCCTAACGGCTGGCAGCAGGCCACGCGCTATCCGGACCCCGCCATTGTGGCGCTCGATCCCGCCTTCGAGAAATACTGGCTCAAGCTGTCGTGCGTGCAGCGCCTCTACACCGGCTGCCGTTGGGCCGAGGGGCCGGTCTGGTTCGGCGACGGCCGCTACCTGCTGTGGAGCGACGTGCCCGGCAACTGCCTGTACAGGTGGGAGGAGGAGACGGGGGCAGTGAGCGCCTTCCGCAAGCCCTCCAATTTCTCCAATGGCAATACGCGCGACCGCCAGGGCCGCCTTGTGACCTGCGAGCATGGTGGCCGGCGCGTGGTGCGCACCGAATACGACGGCTCCATCACCGTGCTGGCCGACAACCTGGACGGCAAACGCCTCAACTCGCCCAACGACGTGGTGGTGAAGTCGGACGGCGCGGTATGGTTCACCGATCCGCCATTCGGCATCCTCACGGACTATGAGGGCGACAGGGCCGAGCCGGAGGTGGAGGCCAACGTTTACCGAGTCGATCCCCAGACCGGCCGGCTCGCCGTGGTAGCCGAGGGCGTGCTGGGGCCCAACGGGCTGTGCTTCTCGCCGGACGAGAAAATCCTGTACGTCGTCGAGAGCCGCGGCGTGCCGAACCGCAAGATCCTGGCCTACGACGTGACCGACGGCGGCACCAGGCTCGCCAACAGGCGCATACTCATCGATGCCGGCCCCGGCGGCACGCCCGACGGCATGCGCTGCGACATCGACGGCAATCTGTGGTGCGGCTGGGGCATGGGCACGCCTGACCTCGACGGCGTCCGGGTGTTCAACGCCGATGGCAGGCCTATTGGCCGCATCGCCCTGCCCGAGCGCTGCGCCAACGTGTGCTTCGGCGGACTGAAGCGCAATCGCCTGTTCATGGCCGCTGCCCAGTCGGTCTATGCGCTCTACGTCAATACGCAGGGGGCGCCGGGCGGCTAGGAGGGGGGACCCCTCAGGCCCAGAGCGTCTGACGCCCGTGCCTCCAACACCCGTTGCGGAACGCGTTGAGACCCCGAGGGTCCGACCGCCCGCCGATTTGCCGCGCATCCATGCGCCCTGGTAAGACTTCCCTTCCAACACTTCGGCAAGCCTCGAGGGGATCAACCACCCATGTCCCGCTTCAAGCGCATCGTCGTGCTCACCGGCGCCGGCATCTCGGCCGAGTCCGGTATTGCGACGTTCCGTGACAAGGACGGCATCTGGTCCAAGGTGGACCTGATGGACGTGGCGACGCCGCAGGGATTCGCCCGCAACCCGCAACTGGTGCTCGACTTCTATAACACGCGTCGTAGGGACGGGGCCGGGGCCAGCCCCAACGCGGCGCACCTGGCGCTGGCCAGGCTGGAGGCGGAGCACGGCGCCGAGGGCGGGGCGATGACACTGGTCACGCAGAACATCGACCTGTTGCATGAAGCCGCCGGCAGCAGGAACGTCATCCACATGCACGGCCAGTCCAACCAGATGCTCTGCAACAAGTGCCAGGCTCGCCATCCCTGGGAGCTGGAGGAGTTGAGCGTCGATCTCGCGTGCGGGACCTGCGGCAAGACCGGCGGACTGCGACCCGACGTGGTGTGGTTCGGCGAGATGCCCTACCACATGGACGCAATTTACGAGGAGCTGGCGCGCGCCGACCTGTTCCTCTCCATCGGCACCAGCGGCAACGTCTATCCCGCGAGCGGCTTTGTGGCGGAGGCGCGCCGCGCCGGGGCGCACACCGTGGAGCTGAACCTGGAGCCCTCCGAAGGAGCCACCTTATTCCAGGAAGCTCACCACGGCCCCGCCACGAAAGTGGTGCCGATATATGTGGAGCGGATTTTGAGCGGGAAGGCGTAGACGAGGGTGCGGAGCCGTCGCGCATCGCCGGAGGTTTCAACGGATCAGCAAGAGGCGAAGGGACCGACCCCGTTTCATGTCGTGGCGCTATCTGCCCTTGGTCGGCATGGTGCTGATTGTCGTCATAGCCGTCGTGCGGCCGTGTTTGCAGTACCGCTGGCACGGCACGTTCGGCATTGGGCTGTTCCGGTCGGGCAAGCGGGCTCAGGACCTACGCGATGCCGGGCTCATCGCCCTGGTCGTGATCCTCATTGCTCAGGGGGCGGGTGTCGCGACGAGCGGGCATGAGCGCAGCCTGCCGATCGTCGGGCACGGCGCGTTGCGTGACGTGCGGCAGGCCGCCGGGGCCGTCCTGCTCTTGGGCGGCATCGCGTTGCTGGCGGCAGCACAGCTCAACATGGGCGCGTCCTGGCGCATCGGCATCAAGGAGGGTGAGGCGCCCGGGCTGGTCACAGCCGGCTGCTATCGCTTCTGTCGCCACCCGATCTACCTGGGGCTGCTCTCCGCACTAGCAGGCTATGCGGCGCTACTGCCCACGCCGCTGTCGCTGGCCCTGTTGGCTGTGGCCTACGTGGGCGTACGCGCCCAAGCAGCCGCCGAGGAGGCCTATCTCGGCCGCACCTACGGCGAGGCGTTCCGCGCCTACGCGCACCACACTGGCCGCTTCCTGCCTGGTGTGGGACGCCTCTAACCGAGTGGGATCCTCGGCCTTTGACGGCACGTCACCCCAATCTTCCCTGACGATGCTCTAGTACCAAGCCACGCCATTCCCTCCTCCCCTCGCCCCGGCTCGGAGCCGGGGCTTCGTCCTGGGATGAGAGGGTGCGCGGCATTAGTGCGTCAGCTGATCGCTCGGGCGTTCGGCCGACCACATCTTTTCGAGATTGTAGAAGTCTCGCACCTCGGGCCGGAACACGTGCACGATGATATCGCCGATATCGATGACTACCCAGTCGCAATGGGTGGCGCCTTCGATGCGGGCCTTGGCGAAGCCCTCATCCTTGAGCTTGCGCTGGACCTGCTCGGCCACCGCGCCTACGTGCCGGTCAGACCGGCCGGACGCGATCACCATGTAGTCGCCGATCGACGATTTCTCCTTGATGTCGATCGTCACCACGTTCTCAGCCTTGGCCTCATCGAGCCAAGCAAGGACATGGTCGAGCAGAGCTTCCGAGCCGTGAGGCGACACAAGCTCGGCCGGAGGCGTACTCTTGCGAGCACCCTCAAGTGCACCTGGCATCTTGTGCTGGGTATCCTTCTGTCATCCAATCCTGGACGGCAATCCTTAGCCTTTACTGCATGGCTGAGACGGCCTTGCACCAACGCCCAAGGACGCCCGGGCGACCTCCCACCGTACGGGAGACTCGCTGCTGAAAAGATAGCCCTCGGCCCTTGACATTTTCAAGACCCTGAGGAAACGCGCTGTGCGGGCACCGCCGGCGCGGCCTCGCCGGTGTCGGCCTTGGCCTTCCTCCAGGGCAGCGTCTCGGGCGGGGGCCGCTTGGCGACCGGGGCGGGCTGGGCCTTGGCCTTGTTGCGGATGGCGGTGGAGGAGGCGTGCGAGAGCGGGCCGGTGAGGAAGGTCCACGCCGGCGGCGGCGTATGCGCCAGCACCGCCGCGTCCGTCTCGGGCATGCGGTTTTTTGCAAATACGTGTGCCGCCTTGGAGGCCAGAGCCTTCATCCGCCAGCCCGGGCGGTCGACGACCGCCACGGGCACCCTGGTGAAGATCTCGCGCCACCGTTCCCAGCGGTCGATCTGCGCCAGGTTGTCGGCACCCATGATCCAGACGAAGTGCACAAGCGGGCTGCGCGCCGTCAGGAACGCCAGCGTCGAGACGGCATAGGGCGAAGGCAGGTCAGCCTCGAAATCGGTGACGACGATGTGCGGGTTGCTCGCCACGGTGCGGCACAGGCGCATGCGTTCGGTGAGCGGCGCCGGGGGGGTACGTTTCTTGAGCGGGTTGCCGGGCGACACCACCCACCAGACCTTGTCGAGCCCCAAGCGTTTTAGCGCCGCCTCGCTGATCAGCCGGTGCGCGACGTGCGGCGGGTTGAAGGAGCCGCCGAGCAGGCCGATGGCCTGACCCGGCGCTGCGTACGGCGGACGGGCCCTGATGCGGGCGGGATGCAGAGGGGTCGACGGTGGTGGCATGGAACGATTCCGTGGCCCGGTCGCAGATGGTGAGGCTACCTTGGGTGCCTCTGCCGAGCCAGATTACCGGAGGCGCCCATGTTGTTTCCAGGGTTCACTGTCGATGAGGTCGCGGTCAAGGACGGACCGGTCCGGTTGCGCCGCGGCGGCTCCGGTCCGCCCCTGCTGTTGCTGCACGGCAACCCTGAAACCCACTTCATGTGGCATGCGGTGGCGCCCGAGCTTGCCAAGCGCTTCAGCGTGGTCTGTCCGGACCTGCGCGGCTACGGCGGCTCCCTCAAGCCGCCTGCCACGCCCGATCACGCCGCCTATGCCAAGCGGGCGATGGCGCGCGACATGGTGGAGGTGATGGACGCCCTGGGCCACCGGCGCTTCCTCATCGCCGGCCACGACCGTGGCGCACGTGTGGCGCACCGCCTTGCGCTCGACTACCCCAGCCGCGTGGAGAAGCTAGCCGTGCTCGACATTGTGCCCACCCTCGAGCATTTCGAGCGCACCGACATGAGCTTTGCGTTGGGCTACTACCACTGGTTCTGGTTCGCGCAGCCGCATCCATTCCCAGAGGTGCTCATCAATGCCGCACCCGAGACTTGGTTCTACGCCCACACCTCGCGCGAGCCCAACCCCGCCGGCTTCTTCCACCCCGAGGCGCTGGCCGACTATCTGGCCGCCGCACGCAATCCCGAGGCCATCGGTGGCATGTGCGAGGACTACCGCGCCGCCGCCACCATCGACCTGGAGCACGACCGCGCCTCGCGCGCTGCCGGCGTCAAGATCCAGTGCCCGCTGCTCGTGCTCTGGGGCGCCAAGGGCAAGATCGGCCGCTGGTACGATGCGCTGGTGATCTGGCGCCAGTACTGCGCGGGGAAAGTGACCGGTGGCCCCGTCGACAGCGGCCACTATCTTGCGGAGGAGGCGCCAGGGGAGGTGCTGGAGCGATTGAATGCGTTCTTCGCGTAGTCGGTCCGGCGCCCGTCGGTCCATGGGTTAGCGGGGCGAGGTGTGGGCGCCGAGCGCGGCTCGTTCATGTACTCAGAGGATTTCAACCACATCAAAAGGGGGCTTCTGCATCCGGTTCTCGGTGCGCTCGGTAGTCGCCGAGGTCGGCCTCAGCGTCAGCCCTCTCGGCAAACAGGCCGTTGGCGTTCAATCGGCGCCGATAGGGAATGCCCAATCGCTTGGTGAGAAGTCACGAACGAGCGACCAGCATTCGGTGCGCACCAGGCAATGTCATAGCCAAGACGCTCCGCACCAGCTGCTCCCGAGCTTGGAACCGCTTGGCGACCGCTGCGGCTCAGCGAGAACAACCAAGAAGCCCGCAATCATCGCGCCCCCATAAGGCGCCAATCCTGGTCAGTCAGATGTCTTCCGCGAGCATGACGCATGGGTCCACTCCCTGGTGGACATGGCTTCGCTTGCCCATAATGTCCATGCCTCGTGGCCACCTGGACAGGGCGCCACTCTTTCGCAACACCGCGCCTCCGGCTATTCTCAAACCATGGCCACCGCCCAGAAATCTGACCCTGCGTCGGCCCGCAAGACCGTCTCCTTCGGCTTCAGGCCCGTGCCGGAGGAGGCGCGGCAGGGGCTTGTGAACGAGGTGTTCTCCTCGGTCGCCGGCCGCTACGACCTGATGAACGACCTGATGTCGGGCGGGTTGCACCGGCTGTGGAAGGACGACCTCATCGGGTGCCTAGCGCCGCCGAAATCCGACCGTCGCTTCCACCTCATCGACGTAGCCGGCGGCACCGGCGACATCACGCTCAAGGCATTGCGCGCCGGCGGGGGCGGGACGCGGGTAACGCTGCTCGATATCAGCCCGGAGATGGTCGAGGTCGGTCGCAGGCGCATCGCCGAGGCGGGCTTGAGCGAGCGCGTTGCCTTCACCATCGCCAACGCCGAGGCGCTGCCGTTCCCGGACAAGACCTTCGACGCGTACACGATCGCCTTCGGCATCCGCAACGTCACGCATATCGACAAGGCGCTCAGTGAGGCCTACCGCATCCTGAAGACCGGTGGGCGCTTCCTATGCCTTGAGTTCTCCGCCTGCGAGGTGCCGCTCCTCGACCGCCTCTACGACTTCCACTCCTTCGAGGTGATCCCGCGCGTTGGCCAGCTCGTCGCCGGCGATGCGGAGCCCTACCGCTATCTCGCGGAGAGCATCCGCAAGTTCCCCAAACAGGGGCACTTCGCCGAGATGATCCGCGCCGCCAGCTTCTCGCGCGTCAGCTATCGCAACCTCACCGGCGGCATCGCCGCCATCCACTCGGGCTGGCGCACCTGATGCTGCGCCTCAAGGAGGCTACCGCAGGAACGGCCCGAATCGCGTTTTATGCCGATGGTCTATGGCTCACCTCTTGAACGCGAGACGGCCTACATAGTTGTCTCCTGAGGAATAGGGCATTGCGTCAGGTCACCGCCACGCCTCCCACGCTTAAGTGAACGGAGGTAGTCGCAAGGCGGCGCCGCTCCAGCTCAGTGCTTTGAGGCTCAAGCGACTCGCCAGACGAAGCGAGCCGACCACTGCGACCGCAGGCGGAGCTCGCGGTTAGGTGAAGCCAATGCTGTTCGGCAAGAAATCGGAAGATCGCAGCGAGACGGCGGCCGAGGCAGCGAGAGCGCAGGCTCCGGGGCCCTCGGGGAGGCTCGAACCGCCGCCGGCACTCGAGCGCAAAACCCGCAGCGACGCCCACATCGGCGGCATTGCCAATGACACGCGCAGCCAATCGTTCATCGACGCCTCGCTGACCATCACAGGCGATCTGCACAGCGATGGCGACGTCCAGCTCGATGGGCGCGTGTGCGGCAACGTCAGCTGCGCACAGCTGATCGTCGGCCCGGACGCGGCTATCACCGGCTCCATCACGGCCGAGCAGGCGATCATCCGGGGCAGCGTGACGGGCACCATCCGAGCGCCGGCGGTGATCTTGCAGGAGACCGCGCGGGTCGAGAGCGAGATCACCTACACGATGCTCGCCGTGGACGACGGAGCCACCTTCGAAGGCGCCGCTCACCACTCCGACATGCCTTTGGCGGAGGCGCAAAACCCATCATCGCTGGCCGATCTAGAGAGCCTCATCCACACCACCGGAAACGCAGGCACGCCCAACGGGCGCGCCGATGAAGCGCCAGCCCTGCCGCCGCCGGCCATGCCGCAGGGCCCGTCGGGCGTGTGATCCGCGCACGGCCTTAGCGAATTGGTATCCATGCCGAAGCTTTGCCCGGCGTGTGGGCCGAGGTCGGATCCCGCATTAGGTACTCGTGAAGCGTCCACCGCTTACCGTGGCGCAGCTTCGCTAGCGCTGCCGGCGCCGCGGCGCCGGCCGCAGGCGCCGTCGTTTTCACGAGGAGAGAGACCCGACATGCTCTTCAACAAGAAGCCCGACGAGATCTCCGCAGAGGGCCGGCATCTGACCGCGGGCCGGCCGCCCGTCAGAGAGCAGGTCCCCTCGCGCGTCCAGGTCGGCTCTTCGACGCAGTCCGTCATCGACGCCTGGCTCACGATCACCGGCAACCTGGAGAGCCAGGGCGACGTGCGG